>CAMYMY010000013.1 GCA_947259625.1 uncultured Kiloniellales bacterium
CTCTCCGAGGCCGAGCAGCTGAAGCTCCGGCGGCTGCCCTTCAAGTATGTCGAATCCCGCCATCGCCTGGGCTTGATCGACGAAGCCCGGGCTGAGAGGATCCTGGCGGCGCGGCGCCGAATCGCCGAACGGCTGGAGCGGGACGATCCCGGTGCCGTCGAGTTCTACCGGCCGGACAGCTACAACGCGGTTGCCTCGCTGCAGGACAATATCCTGTTCGGCCGGCTCGCCTACGGCAAGGCCCACGCGAGAGAGATCGTCGGCCAAGCCGTGACCGAGGTGCTCGACAGCCTCGAACTCAGACGGATCGTGCTCGCCGTGGGCCTGGACTATCAGGTCGGCGTCGCCGGCCGGCGTTTGACGAGCATACAGCGGCAGAAGCTGGCCATTGGCCGCGCGCTGTTGAAGGATCCCGACCTTCTGATCATACACGAAGCCGCGGCGGTCATGGACAGCGCCACGCAGCGGGAGATCGGATCGAGAGTGCTCGAGGCGCGCCGCGGTCGCGGCGTGATCTGGACGCTGCAGAAGGCGGCCTGGGCCGAGTTTTTCGATCGTGTCGTGGTCATGCGTGCCGGGCGCCTGGTCGAGCAGGGAACGTTCCATGAGCTGAACGCGCCGGGGTCGACCCTCGGCGAACTCGTGGCCGCCGGTTGAGGCGCCGCAGAAGGAGAGACCGATTATGAGCCTGGATCAGGAAGTCGAGATCCTTCGGCATATCCCGCTTTTCGCCAACATCGAGACGGCGAAGCTGAAGCTCATGTGCTTCGCCAGCGAACGGCTCACGTTCAAGCCCGGCCAAACGCTGTGCCGGCAGGGCGAGCCCGGGGATGCCGCCTATATCATCGTCGATGGCGAGGCCGAGGTCTCGGTCGACACGCCCGACGGACCGCTGGCCGTGGCGGTGTTGAAGCGCAACGATATCGTCGGCGAGATCGCCATCCTCCGCGACGTGCCGCGCACCGCCACGGTGACGGCGAGCAGCGAGGTCGTGGCCCTCAAGGTGACCAAGGATCTGTTTTTCCGGCTGATCATGGACTTCCCGGAGATGGGCGTGGAGATCATGCGCGTGCTTGCTCATCGCCTGGAGCAGACGACGGCGCAGCTGCGCGAAGCGCGCGCCGGCACCAAGGGCTGAGAGACGCCTTTGAGCCGGCTCGACAGCTTCATTCGCCGCCTCGAGGCGCAACGCGCGTGCCTGGAGCAGGCCGTAGCCTTGGTCCGCGACCTGAACGGCCCGATCTGTGAGCTCGGCCTGGGCAACGGCCGGACCTACGACCACCTGCGCCAGCTTTGCCCGGATCGCCAGATCTTCGTGTTCGAACGTCAAGTGGCGGCCCATCCCGACTGCGTGCCGGATCCGGCTTTCCTCCTGCTGGGTGACATCCACGAGACCCTGCCCCGGGCGGTCGCCCGTTTCGGGCGCACCGTGCCGATGGTCCATTCCGACATGGGCACGGGCGATGCGGCATCGAATGCGGGACTCGCGGCGTTTATCTCGGGGCAGCTGTCTCGGCTGCTGATGGCCGGGGGCGTGGTGATCTCCGACCAGGCCCTGGATCTTGCCGGGGCCGAAGCGCTCGAGGTGCCGGCGGGCGTCAGTCCGGGGCGCTATTTCCTGTACCGCATGGGTTGAAGGAACGATCACACCAGGGACGGTCAGCCGACCTCGATCACGACGGGAACGTGGTCCGAGGGGCGCTCCCAGCTGCGCGTCTCCTTGACGACCCGGAAGCCATGGAGCGCCGGCAGCAAGGGCGCGCTGACCCAGACGTGATCGAGGCGCCAGCCATAGTTCTTCTCGAGCGACCGGGGGAAGCGGTAGCCCCACCAGGTGTAGAGATGTTCGGCTGGTGGCACGAAATGTCGGGCGGCGTCGATCAGGCCGGAGTCCCCCAGGGCCCTCTGCAGGTGCTCGGATTCGACCGGCGTGTGACCGACGCTGCGAAGCAGTTTCTTGTGGTTCCAGACATCGGTTTCCAGCGGCGCGACGTTGAGGTCGCCCATCAGGACCAGACGACGGCCGGCCGCGCGCCCGCGCCGGCCCCAGCGGGCCATCTCGGTGAGGAATTGGAGCTTGTGCGCGAACTTCTCGTTGCGCTCCGGGTCGGGGACGGGGCCGCCCGAGGGAACGTAGAAGTTGTGCAGTTCGATACCGCCAGGCAGCCGCGCGAAGGCGTGCCGCCGGTCGTCGCGGCCGCACCAGGTCTCCGTGCCTTTCCCTTCGAAAGGGATGCGAGACAGGATCGCCACGCCGTTGTAGCCCTTCTGCCCGTGAACCACCTGATGCACATAGCCGAGATCGCGCAAATCGTGGGCCGGAAAATCCGCGTCCCGCACTTTGGTTTCCTGCAGGCAGAGAACATCCGGGGCAGCCGCCGTGCAGAACCGCGCCAAATGCTCCAGGCGCTGTCGGACCGAATTCACGTTCCAGGTGGCCAGTCGCACTGTCGAAAACCCCTCCCGCGCCGTGCCGCGCGGCACACTAGGCCGCCGCCGCGCCGGCTGGCAAGACGGTCCGGCGGTCGCTATTGCCGGGACTGTAAAAGAACGGAACGCCCGGTCGGGGGGGAGCCGGGCGTTCCTCTTCTCCGCGGAGAGGTGGAGGTACGGCAGGGGACCGTAGTCTCCACGAGGGCCGGCGACCATTGCGGCGCTGGCTCTTAACCATAAGATTTAGTCACTTGTTCGTCGGTTGCAATCCTCGTTTGTACCATGAATATGCAAGAAACGTATGGCAGACCCGAGCGTAGTGCATTCCTCCGGTCGAAAATGCTAGGCGGTAAGCTTGGTGCCGGGCGCCCGGCGCAGGGCCACCCCCCCTTGGGCGCGCGCTTCGGCGCGCCGGCGCGCGGCTGCGCCGAAAGTGGCAAAGAGCTTGGTCGAGAACGCATCGTCCAGGACCCGGTATTCCGGGTGCCACTGAACGCCGAGGGCGAAATCCTTGGCATCCTTGACGCTGACCGCCTCAATTGTCCCATCCGAGGCCTCGGCCTCTATTCGAAGGCCCGGTGCGACGCGATCGAGGGCCTGCCAGTGCAGCGAATTGACAGTGATCCCGGTGCTTCCGGCCAGACGGTGAAAGGCCCCGCCGGGCCTCAGGACGATCGCGTGCCGCGGTCCGTACTGAACATCCATGTCGTCGTGTTCCGGACGCCGGTGGTCGAGACGATCGGGCAACTCGTGAACCCGTGCGTGCAGGCTGCCGCCCAGCGCGACGTTCAGTTCCTGCATGCCGCGGCAGATGGCCAGCATGGGAATTCCCTGTCTCAGCGCCTCGTGGATCAGTGGCAGCGTGGTGGCGTCGCGCGCCTCGTCGTGCGGCTCGGCCTCGGGGGTCGGCACCACCCCGTAGTGCGTGGGGTGTACGTTGGACGGGCTGCCGGTCAGCATGATGCCGTCGAGGCGGTGCACCAGGTCGGGCAGATCGTAGAGCTCGCCGAAGGCGGGGATGACGAAGGGCAGGCCGTCCGCCGCCAGGGTGATGGCCCGCAGGTATTTGTCGCCGACCGCGTGGAACGGCTGACCGGTGACCTCCTTGACGTCGGCCGGTACGCCGATCAAGGGCCTGACGGATGTCTTGTCCATGGTCCTCTAGCTAAGCCAGCTTTGCGCCACGCGCAAGTGCCGGCCTTTGCCGCCATGCCGAACGCGTGCGGAACCGTCGACAAACAGGCTCCCGGCCCTTTGGGCGCGCCTCAACGCTCCTTTCCCGAGCCCCGGAACCCGTAGACGTCCAGGTCGCCGTATTCGAACAGCTTGTCGGCCGCCTTCCGGCCGTACACCGGGTTGAGCAAGCTGACCCGCGTGGTGATGCCCTGGGCGTCGGTGACCTCCCAACTGCGCAGCGCAAAGGGCTGATCGCTGAAAGCCAGGGTCACCGCCCCGGTCTGATCCGCGCCCTTCTCCTGCACGGTGATCCGGACGGTCCCGGCGGCCAAGGTCACGTCGGTCACCTGGATATTGCCGGACAGATCGACCTGTTTGCGGATCAGGAACCACAACGGCGTTTCCCACAGCGGAATGAAGGTCGCCTGTTTCAGCTCCTTGTCGTAGTACAGCAGGTTGACGCCGTCGGCGATCAGCAGGACCGGATGCGGCGCATCGTATTCGAAGCGCAGCCGGCCCGGCCGCCGCACGTGAACTTCGCCCTGGGCATAAGCGCCGTTCGACGAGACCTGGACGAAGCGCGCGTGGAGGGTCGAGATCCGGTTCAGATAGAGCTCGGCCTTCAGGACCGCCTGGACTTCGTCCGGCTGCAATGCGGCGCGGCCGGTGCCGAGGGCGGAAAGCAGGACCAAGCCGGCGAGCGGCAGTCCCAGAACTAGGCGACGGTACAGCATGGTCGGTCGGTCTCCTTATGGGCCATGCTACGGTTCGGAATGCTCAGATATCCCCGGGTCCCTGGACCAGGACCTCGCGCTTGCCCACGTGATTGGCCTGGCTCACGATGCCCTCGGCCTCCATCTTCTCGATGATCCGGGCCGCCCGGTTGTAGCCGATCTGCAGATGACGCTGCACGAAGCTGGTGGAGGCCTTGCCGTGCTGGCAGACCACCGCCACCGCCTTGTCGTAAAGCTCGTCGCCGGTGCCGCCGCCCTCCGCACCGTCAAAGGCCGGCTCCTCCTCCTCGGTCACGGCCTCGACATAGGCGGGCTGGCCCTGGCGCTTCAGGTGATTGACCACCACCTCCACCTCCCGGTCGGTCACCCAGGGCCCGTGCACGCGGGTGACGTGCCCGCCCTGGGCCATGTACAGCATGTCGCCTTTGCCCAGGAGCTGCTCGGCCCCCATTTCGCCGAGGATCGTGCGGCTGTCGATCTTCGAGGTCACGTGGAACGAGATCCGGGTCGGGAAGTTGGCCTTGATCGTGCCCGTGATGACGTCGACCGAGGGCCGCTGGGTCGCCATGATCAGGTGGATGCCGGCGGCCCGGGCCATCTGGGACAGCCGCTGCACCGCGGTCTCGATCTCCTTGCCGGAAACCAGCATCAGGTCGGCCATCTCGTCGACCACCACAACGATCTGGGGCAGCGGTTCGAGGTCGAAGGGCTGCTCCTCGGTGACCGGCTGGCCGGTTTCGGGATCGAACCCGGTCTGAACCCGCCGGGTCAGCACCTCGCCGCTGCGCCGGGCCTGGGCGATCCGCGCGTTGTAGCCGTCGATGTTGCGCACGCCGAGGCGCGACATGTTGCGGTAGCGCTCCTCCATTTCACGCACCGTCCACTTGAGCGCCACGACGGCCTTCTTCGGTTCCGTCACGACCGGCGTCAGCAGGTGCGGTATGCCTTCGTAGACCGAGAGCTCCAGCATTTTCGGGTCGATCATGATCATCCGGCACTGCTCCGGCGAGAGGCGGTACAGCAGCGACAGGATCAGGACGTTGATCGACACCGACTTGCCCGAACCCGTGGTGCCGGCGATCAGCAGGTGCGGCATGCGCGAAAGATCGACGATCACCGGTATCCCGCTGATGTCCTTGCCGAGGACCAGCGGCAGCCTGCCGCCGGTCCGGTCGAAGCTCTCCGAGCCCAGCAGCTCGCGCAGATAGACCGTCTCGCGCTGCGCGTTGGGCAGCTCGATACCGATCGAGCTCGAGCCGGGCACGACCGCGGCCCGCACGGACACGGCGCTCATCGAACGGGCGATGTCGTCGGCCAGGCCGACGACCCGGCTGGTCTTGGTTCCCGGCGCCGGCTCCAGCTCGTAGCGGGTCACCACCGGCCCCGGACGGATCTTCACGATCTCGCCCTTGACACCGAAATCCTGGAGCACGGATTCGAGCAGCCGCGCGTTCTTTTCCAGGGCGTCCCGGTTCAGCTCGCTCTCGCGGCGCGAGCTCTTCGGCGCGGCCAGGAGGTCGAGGGTCGGCAGTTCGTAGTCCCCGGTGGCCCCCAGGTCGAGGCGCCCCTGGGCAGCCTCGCGGCCGCGCTTGCCCTGGGCTGTGCGCGCCTTGTCGGCGACCAGGACCGGCGCCTGTCCCGGCTGATCCGCCTTGCGTCCGTCGAGGCTCGGCTCGCGTCGATCCCTGGACTTGGTCTTGCGCCGTTTCGGGGCTTGCGGCGCCAGTTCGTCTTCCGCGGAAGCCGGTTCGGCGTCCCGCCGCCGGACGGCGCCGAAAACTCGGGAGAAGCCGCGTCCGACCGCGTTCCACTCGCTGCGCGTCACGGCCAGGACATAGAGGAAGGTCAGCGCGCCGACCAGGGCGGCGCCGGTCACCACCGGACCCCGCTCGAGACCGAGCGCGGCGGCCCGGCCGAGCAGCAGCTCGCCGAGAGCGCCGCCGAGTCCGGTTGCGACCGGCCACACGGCCGGCCGGGCGAGCGGCGCGAAGGCGACGGCGGCGGACAGCACCGCGATCGGCAGCAACAGCAGCCGCAGCCACCAGCCGGACAGGCGCCCGTCGCGCAGCAGGCGCCAGCCCCAGCCCATCAGCGGCAGCGGCAGCAGCAAGGCGGCGAGGCCCAGGTTCTGCAACGCCAGATCGGCGGCCGCTGCGCCGGGCCGGCCCAGCAGGTTCTTGACCGCGCCGCCGGTCGCCGTGTTCCACGACGGGTCACCCGGATGGTAACCGAGGCAGGCCAGGAGCAACGCGACCGCCAGGCCGACCAGCGCCAGCCCGGCCAGCACGACCAAGCCGCGCCGCGCCATACCGCCGCCGCCCGGCAGGTCGCGGGTCACCGTGCCGTTCCGTATCGCCATGAGGCCCTAACCACCATCACAAGACTTCGCCGATGCGCCCGACTGCCGCTTCCGTTACATCGCGGTCATAGACCAGCGCTACCCTTATATAGGCATTGCCGGGGTTTTCGCCCCCCTCGTCTTCTGCGCACATGTAGGCGCCGGGCAGGACCTTGATGCCGGCGCTGCGCCAGAGCTCGACCGCCGCCGCTTCGCCGTCGCCGACCTCGAGCCAGAGAAAGAAGCCGCCGTCCGGTTTGCGGAAGCCGAAACGATTGCCGAGCACCCGCTCGGCCACGGCGAAATTGGCGCGGTAGTGCGCGCGGTTCCGCTCGACGTGATCCTGCTCCCGCCACAGCCGGGTGCCGGCGGCCAGGGTCGGCAGCGGCACGCCCGCCCCGCCGACCTGCAGGACCTCGCCCAGGGCGTCGACCAGGCCGGGCTCGCCGACCACGAAACCGCAGCGCAGGCCCGGCGCGGACGAGCGCTTGGACAGCGAGTGGAACACCAGCATCCGGTCCAGCGAGCCGTCGAGGGCCGCGGCCGCCTCCACGGCGCCGGCCGGCGGCCGGTCGTTGTAGAGCTCGGCATAGCACTCGTCGAACGCGACCACGAAATCGTGGCGCCGGGCCAGGGTGATCAGCGCCTGGAGCTGCTCCAGGCTGGCCGCCGCGCCCTGGGGATTGGACGGCGAGCACAGCGTGCAATAGGCGGTGCGCTCCAGCAGCGCCGGGTCGAGCGCGGCGAAGTCGGGCAGGAACCCGGTCTCGCGCGTCGCCGGCACGAACACCGGCTCGGCCCCCGCCGCAAGCGCCGCGCCGGCGTAGACGTGGTAGAAGGGATTGGGAATCAAGACCACCGGCCGCTGGCCGTTGCTGGACCTCGGTATGGTGGCGAGGGCGGCGAAGAACAGGCCCTCGCGCGTCCCGGGCAGGGGCAGCAGGGCCCGTGACGGGTCGAGCATGCCGCCCGCCGCCGCCGCCCCGGACGGCAGCCCGTAACGCCGCAGGAGCCAGGCGGTCGCGGCCTCCCGATAGGCCTCGGTGCCGCGCGCCGGCGGATAGCGCGACCAGCCCGCGGCGTGGCGCGCGATTTCCTCGGCGACGAATTTGGGCGGCTGGTGCTGCGGCTCGCCGATCGACAGCAGGATCGGCGCGCCGTCGTCGGCCGGCGAGCGGCCGGGCGCCAGCCCGTCGAGCAGCCGGCCGAGGCGCGAGAAGGGATAGTAGGCCTGCAGATCTGGGTGGTCGGTCACGGGTCCGGACTTGGCTGGGTCAACGAAAGCTGTCGAGGACGGCCACAAGGGCGCATGCGGGCAGGGATATGCCGGTACAAAACATGGGCGAGTCTAGCGAATGCCGGAATTGCGGGCAAGACGGGGGCGCGGCTCCAGACCTGGACAGAGCCAGCAGAATTCGGCGAAAAAAAGGCCCGGACGGGGGTGCCGTCCGGGCCGAGATGCTTCGGGGTGCCGAAGCAGAAAGGGTCAGATGCTCTGCGAGCCGGTGCCGAACTCCGGATAGGCCTCCATGCCGAGCTCGGCCATGTCGAGGCCCAGGGCCTCGGATTCCTCGTCGACCCGAAGCCCGACGGTGATCTTGAGCACCAGCCAGAAGAAGCTGCTGGTGACCGCCATGAAGGTGCCCACCGCGGCCACGCCGGTCAGCTGGACCAGGAAGTCGCCGCCGCCGAAGATACCCACGGCCAGCGTGCCCCAGATGCCGGCCACGAGATGGGCCGAGATCGCGCCCACCACGTCGTCGATCTTGAGCTTGTCCAGGAGCGGCACCGCGAAGACCACGAGGCCGCCGCCGATCCCGCCCACGACGATCGCCAGCAGGTGGTTCTGCAGGTCGGGCCCGGCGGTGATCGCGACCAGGCCGCCGATCGCGCCGTTCAAGGCCATGGTCAGGTCGATCTTCTTGTAGATGATCTGGGTCAGCGCCATCGCGGCGACCACGCCTGCGGCCGCGGCCAGGTTGGTGTTGACGTAGACGATCGCCATGGCCGCGACGTCGAGCGCGGAGCCGAGGGCGAGCTGGGAGCCGCCGTTGAAGCCGAACCAGCCGAACCAGAGGATGAAGGTGCCCAGCGTGGCCAGCGGCAGGTTGGCGCCCGGCATGGGATTGACCCTGCCGCCCGGGCCGTACTTGCCCTTGCGCGCGCCCAGGATGATCGCGCCGGTCAGGGCCGCCCAGCCGCCCACTGAATGCACCACGGTCGAGCCGGCGAAGTCCGAGAAGCCCATCTTGGCAAGCCACCCGCCGCCCCAGATCCACGAGCCCTGGATCGGATAGAGCACGCCGGTCAGCACGACGACGAAGATCATGAAGGGCCAGACCTTGATGCGCTCGGCCAGAGTGCCCGAGACGATCGAGGCCGCGGTGGCCACGAAGACCATCTGGAAGAACCAGTCGGACATGCTGGAATAGCCGCCCTCGGTGACCGCAGCGACCATCTCCGGCGTTGCCTCCTCGGCGTTGATCAGGGCGAGCTCGGCCTCGCTCGGGTTGTACAGAAGGCTCAAGCTGCCGAAGAAGCCGCCCTCGGGCACGTCGACGTACATCAGGCTGTAGCCGATCAGGTAGAAGAGAATGCCCGCCAGCGAATAGAGCACGATGTTCTTAAGGCAGATCGTCGCCGTGTTCTTGGTGCGCACCAGGCCGGCTTCCAGCATGGCGAAGCCGGCGGCCATGAACATGACCAGGAAGCCGTGCACCAGGAACGAAAAGCTGTTGAACACAAACTGGGCCTCGGCCGAAACCTCGGCATGGGCCGGCGCGGCCAGCGCCAGGCCGCCGAGCGCGGCCAGCGCGACCGAAGTCAGAAATCTTGTCAATACCCGCATCCTTAACCTCCCACGGAGCTGAACCCTCGACCACCGCGATCGGCGTGGCCCACTGCGGCCCAACTATCAAGATCCGTGCCAGACGCGGCGCGTGGCGGAAAAGCCGGGAAAAGCAAGGGCCTTTGCAGACAGAGAGGACAAACCCGAACGCCGGTTATGCCTAATTATCGATCACTCGAGGTGCATTGCTTATTTTCTGTGCATCGACAAGGCCTTTCGCGCGTCTGGACAAGCGGTCGGGCAGGGACGATGCTGGATTCATGGCAATGCAGACTTCAAAAGCGGCCGACTGCGAGGTGCTGATCGTCGGCGGCGGCATGGTCGGGCTGACCCTGGGCCTGACCCTGGCCGGCGCGGGGGTCGAGGTGATCGTGGTCGACCGCGCGGACCCGGCCACGGTCCAGGACGCCGCCTTCGACGGCCGCGCCTCGGCGATCGCCCGCGGCTCGCAGCAGGCGCTGGCCGGCGCCGGGCTGTGGGACGCCATGGCGGCTTCGGCCCAGCCCATCCTGGATATCCGGGTCACCGACGGCCGCATCGGGGCCGGCGCCTCCTCCCTGTTCCTGCACTACGACCATCGGGACGTGGACGACGCGCCGCTCGGCTGCATCGTCGAGAACCGCGCGGTCCGCGGCGCGCTGCACGCCGAGGCGGCCCGGCGCGGCCGCCTGCGGCTCCTGGCGCCGCAACAGGTGATCGATCTGGAGCGCGGGCCCTCCTGGGTCGAGGCCCGGCTCGGCGACGGCCGGCGCCTGCGCGCGCGCCTGGCGGTCGCGGCCGAGGGCCGGACCTCGCCCCTGCGCGAGGCGGCCGGCATAAGGACGACGGCGTGGAGCTACCCGCAAGCGGGCATCGTCTGCACCGTGGCTCACGAGCGGCCGCACCAGGGCGTGGCGCACGAGCATTTCCTGCCCGCGGGCCCCTTCGCCATGCTGCCGATGACCGACGCCGAGGACGGCACCCACCGCTCTTCGATCGTCTGGACCGAGCGCCGCGACCTGGCACCGGCCATGATGGCGCTCGGGCCGCAGGACTTCGCGGCCGAGATCGCGCGGCGCTTCGGCGACAGCCTGGGCCGGCTCGAGGCGATCGGCGGGCGCTGGAGCTATCCGCTGTCGCTGCTGCACGCCGAGCGCTACGTCGACCGGCGCCTGGCGCTGATCGGCGATGCGGCGCACGCCATTCACCCGATCGCCGGCCAGGGCCTCAATCTCGGCCTGCGCGATGTGGCCGCCCTGGCCGAGGCCGTCGTCGACGCCCGGCGCCTCGGGCTCGACCTCGGCGAGGCGGGCGTGCTGGCGCGCTACGAGCGCTGGCGCCGGCTCGACACCCTGATGCTGATCGCGGCGACCGACGGCCTCAACCGGCTGTTCTCCAACGACCTGGCGCCGCTGCGCCTGGTGCGCGACCTGGGCCTCGCCGCGGTCAACCGCCTGCCGCCCCTCAAGCGCCTCTTCATGGGCCACGCCATGGGCCTGCTCGGCGATCTGCCGCGCCTGATCCGTGGCGAGGCGCTTTAGACCTCGCGGCCCAGCAGCGCCTCCTCGAAGGGGAAGGTGGACAGGAGCTCGACGCCGGTCTCGGCGATCAGCACCTGCTGCTCCAGCTTGACCCCCTCGCGGCCGCCCGCCTCGCCGATGAAGCTCTCGACGCAGACCGTCATGCCGGCCTCCAGACGGCCGTCGTAGCCGCTGGTCTCGAAGTCCTCCAAGTAGACGCAGGCCGGGTACTCGTCGCACAGGCCGACGCCGTGGATCACCACGGAATAGCGGTTGGCCCGGCAGCTCTCGGGCATCGTCCAGGCTTTCTCGGCCAACTCGCGGAAGCTCAGGCCCGGCTTCAGCAGGTCCATGTTGAAGTGGATCTGCTCCCAGGCCAGGCGGTAGAGGCGGCGCTGCTCGTCCGACGGCCGGCCCGGGCCGCAGAAGTAGCTGCGCGAGATGTCCGCGCAGTAGCCGTAGGGCCCGATCATGTCGGTGTCGAAGGAAACCATCTCGCCCGGCCGGATGATGCGGTCGCCGGATTCCTGGAACCAGGGGTTGGTGCGCACGCCCGAGGCGAGCAGCCGGGTCTCGATCCACTCGCCGCCCATGGCCGCGTTGACGTGGTTGAGGATCGCCCAGAGCTCGTTCTCGGTCATGCCGGGCTCGAGCGCCTCGCGCATGCGCGCCATGGCGGCCTCGCAGACCGCGATCGACTGGCCCATGCAGGCGAGCTCCTCCGGCGACTTGATGGCGCGGGCGATCTCCAGGACCTCCTGGCCGTTCCGGACCTCGACCCCGAGGTCCGCCAGCGCCGCGGCGCCCTCCGGCTCGCAGTGGTCCAGCGCCAGGCGCCGGTTGCCGCCGCCGTGGGCCGTCACCAGGTCGGCGATCTCGGCGGCCCAGGTCTTGGCGCGCTCCTCGAAACGCGGTCCGGCGCCGAAGTAGTACCAGGCGACGGCGGGCCGCACCTCGTCGACCGTTTCCAGGCCGGCGGAGAGGTGCTCGCAGTTGTGGAAGTCGAACACCACGACCGGCCCCTCGGTGGCGACGAAGCAGTAGCGCACGGCGTTGTGCATGGTCCAGACCGACATGTTGCGGCTGCCCGTCGCGTAGCGGATGTTGATCGGGTCGTAGAGCACGGCCCCGGCGTAGTCGCGCTGCCTGAGCTGCTCGCGCACGCGCTCCAGCCGATAGGCGCGCAGCGCCACCATGTCGATGTGCGGCTCGGTATCGATCAGCGCCGCGACCGGGGGTTTCTGGGACGGCTCGCTAGCGCGCGGCATGGGGGGCTCCTCTCCGGACCGGCCTCGGAGAGAATACTGTGCCACAGGCCACCGTCCTGTCTAACGAGGATGCGACGAAATTCATGCCCGGGCGCGAACCCGCGGCGCCCACTCAGCCGGGGCCGGCGGGGTCCCGCGACAGGCCGCGGGCCTCCATCTCGGCCAGGTAGGCCGCCCAGATCTCCTCCTGGCGCTCACCCAGATGGTAGAGATAGCTCCAGGAGTAGAGCCCGGTGTCGTGCAGGTCGTCGAACTTGATCTTGACCGCGTAGTTGCCGACCGGCTCGATCTCCATGATGCCGACGTGGCGCCGGCCGGTCACGAGTTGCTTTTGGCCCGGCCCGTGGCCCTGGACCTCGGCGGAGGGGCTCTCGACCCGCAGGAATTCCGCGGGATAGGAGAACCGCTCGCCGGTGTCGAACGCGACCTCGAGGCGCTTCTCGCCCGCCAGGTAGCGGATTTCCGTCGGCCAGTGCCGGGTGCCGCCTGGATCGGCGGCGAAGCTGTCTTCGCTCGTCATGGCCGGGCGCTCAATCTTCCAGGGGCCGGGCTTCGTCGGCCAGCATGATCGGGATGCCGTCGCGAATCGGGTAGGCGAGCCCCGCCTGGCGGCTGATCAGCTCCTGGGCCTCGGCGTCGTATTCGAGCGGCGCCTTGGTGACCGGGCAGACCAGGATCTCGAGAAGCTTGGGGTCGACCCCCGATTTTCCATCTGTCATAACGCCTCCTCTTCCCATATTCGGCCGCGCGGGCGGTCAATGCCGCGGCGCGGCGCCGTCCCGATCGTGGGCCGACATCTGCAGGATCGTCGTCATGGTTGCGGCGCGCTCGGGCAAGGTCACCGCTTCCAGGAGCGCCTGCTTTTCCGGCGGCTCGAAGGGACAGATCATGGCCAGCGAGGTCACGAGCTGCTCGTCCGCAGCCTCCTCGATGGCGTCCCAGTCACCCTCTATGCCGTTCGACTCGAAATAGCCGTTCAGCGCGTCGAGCAGGCCGGCCCGGTCGATCCAGCTGCCGTCCTCGTCCAGGTCGCCGCGAAAGCGCTCGAAGTTCGGCACGACGCGCCGATAACCCCGGAGCACCGGCAGCTCCCGCTCCAGGGTGAAGCGGATCAGGCCGGACAGGGTGATCAGTAAATGCCCCTCGTCGGTCTCGTTGAAGGCCGTGATACGCCCCGCGCAGCCGGTCCGGTATATCCTGGCGCTGCCCTGCTCCTCGGTCTCCTCGCGGGGCTGGACCATGCCGATCAACCGGTCGCCGGCCAGGACGTCCTGAACCATGTTGAGGTAGCGCTGCTCGAAGATCCGGAGCGGCAGTCGCCCGCCGGGCAGCAGCAGGGCCCCCTCCAGGGGAAATACCGGCAGGGCCTCGGGCAGGTCGTCGAAGGCCGGATCGAAGACGGACCTGGTCATGAGAACAGCAGGGACGACAGCCGCCGGCGGGCCTGGAGGGTCAAGGGGTTCGTGGCGCCCCAGGCCTCGAAGAACTTGACCAGCTGCTTGCGTGCGCCTTCGTCGTTCCAGCTCCGGTCCCGGCGGATGATCTCCAGCAGCTCGTCCGCCGCCGCCTCGGACTTGTCGGCCGCGTAGAGCGCCATGGCGAGATCGAAACGCGCCTGGTGGTCGTCGTTGTCTTGCGCCACCCGCGCCATCAGATCGGGAATCTCGCCGGCGTCCGCGCCGGCCTCGGCGAGCTCCAGCGCCGTGGCGACCGGCGCGAAGGCCGGATCCTTGCGCAGGTCCTCGGGCAGGCCGTCGAAGACCTGCCTGGCGCCGGCGTGGTCGCCGCTGGCGAGCAGGCAGCGGAGCGTGCCCGCGAGGGCCCGGACGTTCTGCGCTTCGTGCTGCAGCACCTGGCCGAACAGTGCGGAGGCCGCCCCGGTCTCGCCGGCCTCCAGCGCGGCCTCGGCCTCTTCCAGCGCCTGGTCGATCGGATTGGCGCCCGTCGCCGTGCCGGCGGTTTGGGTCAGGCGATCGATGAAGCTCTTGATCTGGCTTTCCGGCAGCGCACCCTGGAACGCATCGACCGGGCGCCCCTGGTGGAAGGCGTAGACCGTCGGGATCGACTGAACCCGCATCTGGGCGGCCAACTCCTGGTTCTCGTCGATGTTGATCTTGACCAGGCGGACCGCGCCGCGCGCGGCCGTGACCGTCTTCTCCAGCAACGGCGTAAGCTGCTTGCAGGGGCCGCACCAGGGCGCCCAGAAGTCGACGATCACCGGTGCGCTCAGCGACGCCTCGATGACGTCCTGGGCGAACCGGGCGGTATTGGAGTCCTTTATGACGTCCGCGGGCGGCGGGCCACCGCTGTCCCCGCCGATGATGGGTTCCATGGAAGGCGTGTCCTCTTTCGAATCTGTCCTGGCGTCAGCGGTCCTGTCGGCCCGGTGTCTCTTGTCCATACATGGCCGTTTCGCCCGCCCGAGGCAAGCCTTCGGTCAAGTCGGCCCGGGCCCGCCGGGTCTCACAGGGCGTCCAGGTCGAGGAGCTCTGGCGCGTGGCCTACGGCCTCCAGGAAGCGGACCAGATCGGCGGCCGCGAGCGCCGTCGTCATGTCGTTGACGAGGGGGTGGCAGTTGACCGGATTTCGCTCCAGCATCGCCTTGTCCAGCACCACCTGGACGGCGCCCGTCTTGTCGTTGATCGCGGCAAAGGGCGTGACCGCGCCGGGCAGGATGCCCAGATGCGTCATGAGGCGCTCGGCGCTGCCGAAGGAGAACCGCCCCGCGCTCAGCGCTCCGGCCAGTTTCTTCAGATCGATCTGCCGGTCCTCCAGGCAGGTCACCAGCCACATGGCCCCCTTCTTGTTGCGCAGGAACAGGTTCTTGATGTGGGCGCCGGGCAGCTCGCCGCGCAGCGCCTTGGCCTCCTCCACGGTGAAGACCGGCGGGTGCGCGACCGTACGCACCTCGATGTCCAGGGCCGCCAGCCGCGCGAAGAGGTCGTCGGGCGTCGCCGGGGGCGATCCGTCGGCCAGGACCGCGGGGGTGTCGTCGCTGTTCATGGCCGGCGACCTTAACCGCCGGCCCGCCGGCCCGCAAGCGACCCGCGCGTGCCCACTCCGTCCTTGCAATGCGGTCCGAAAGGTACTATCTGCCGACAGTTCAATGTTCACGACGCGGGCGTAGCTCAGGGGTAGAGCGCAACCTTGCCAAGGTTGAAGTCGTGAGTTCGAATCTCATCGCCCGCTCCAATTCAGCGCCGCCGGTCGAGCCCGAGGCTCCCGGCGGCGTTTCGCGTTCGCGGCGGAACGCCGGAATGCCGGTGCGTCGGGCTAGGCCTCGGCCCCGTCGGCGACCGCCTCGCCTTCGTCCGGCAGGTGCTGGGTGTTGCCCATGATCTGGCCGCCCGCCTCGATGACGATCTCGCGGTAGCGGGTCGTGCCGGAGACGCTGCCCGTCGGGGAGATGTAGAGCTTCTCCGAGACGGTCAATTCGCCTTCGTAGTTGCCGTGAATCTCGGCGTACTCGACCTCGGCGCTGCCGATGAAGCGGCCGCCCTTGGCGAGCTGCAACTGCCGTGTCCGGGCGGTGGCTTCGAGGTGTCCCTCGACCAGCAGCTCGGCGCATTCGCAAAGCTTGGCGACCAGGCGAATGCCGCGGCCGACGGTCAATACCTCGCTGTCGTCCGGGCCGGTCTCCGCCATCGGGGCGGGCGGTTCCGCCACGGGGGCCTGTTGCTCGGGTGCGCCGGCCGGCGGCCCGTCCTCCTGGTTCTGCAAGGCCTGGGGCTGCTGTTGCTCGTTCGCCACGGCGGCAGGGACCAGCTCGGATTGTTCCGACGGCACGGAGGAGGCCCACGCGGCGGGCTCGGGACCCGGTGGCGACGGCTCTGCGATGCCCAGGTGCTCTGCGATGTCCGAGAAGACGAGCTCTTCGGGCGCGGTCTCGCGGGGCGCCGGATCCGGCTGCTCCTCCTCGAAGGCCGCATGGTCCTGAAACGTCTCTTCGGCGGGCGCGGCGGTTTGCGGCGGGTCCCCTTCAGGGGTGGGCTCAGGCCACGCCTCTTCAGCGAAGACGAGCCCCGGCTCCGCCTCTTCCGCCAGGACAGGCTCTTGTTGCGCCTCTTCGGCCTGGACGGGATCCTCTTGCATCGCTTCGACGGTTTCGGCGTCGTGTTGGGCGTCCTCGGGTTCCTGGCGAGCCGGCTCGTGCGACAGGGAGTCCAAGCCCGTCTCCTTGGCGGGCGCGGGATCGGGCTGGGGCGTCTCCGCGGACGAGGGCTCCTGGCGCTCTTCTAGATCCGGCTCGGAGTCCGGCGTGGCCGGATCGGACTTGTCGGCGGCGCCGGTGGCATAACGGGTCACCCGGCTCAGGCGATGGGCCACGGTCGCCTCGCCCCGGATCTCTTCCGGATCGAGGTCTGAGTCCCTAGCGTCGGTCGAGTCTTCGGCCGCCGCTTCGCTCCATTCGGATTGCTCTCGCCGGTCCACTGTTCCACCATCGTTGCCTAAGGTCGTCTTCGTCGGTGCGGGTGCTACGGCTGCACTGGACCCAAGCTGCCATCAGTTGGTTAATTTCTGCTTATTTCGAAGTGGCTTGTCGGGCGGGCCGAATCTTCCGATGCGCGCCGGGGCGGCCCCGTCTCGTCCTATCCTGAGCTCTTGGGGTCGGTCTGGGACGATGTCGCCCGGCCCCGCCTCTCCCGGCTGATCGTTCTGGCGGCGCGTCCGGCGGCGGCGTCGACGACCGAGGGCGGTTCATCCAGGATGCGGAGCGCCTCGATGACGCCGGGCCGCCCGACGGACCGGCGTCCGAGGATCAGGACGAAACCGTCCGCTCCGCCCTCGATGTCCGTGATCAGGCCGAGCGAGTCGACGGTGTGCAGAAGGTCATTCGCGTGTTCCGTCGTATTCTTCGGACCGTTCCTCGCCGTCCGCCGGGCCGCCCGCTCGGCCCTGACACAGCCCTTCAAGCCGCCTTGCTGGGACTCCAAGAAGCTCTTGAAGCCGCTCGGCGTCCGGCCGCAACGTTTCGCATAGCTCAGCGCGGCCGCGTACTCGGACAGGCGTGTCTTCTCGTAGTCGCTGCCGAACGCCAGCTTTACGACCGGAATGAAGGGCGCGCGCACCTGCGACTTGAGCCCGGCGGCGGCGAGCAGCTGTCCGAAGGCCTCCGGGTCGTCTTCGGCCCGAAAGTGGAAGGCGTAGACGCGCTCGAGCGCGGCGTAGAGCGCCTTGTGCGAGCGGGAGTCCGCGGCCGCCAACTTGCGCACCGCGGTCCGGCAGTCCCGCAGGCTCTGGCGCAGGGTATCCGGGCTCTTGCCGCGTGCCTGGTCGCGGGCCACTTCGGTTTCGACCACGGCCAGGAGACCACGGGCATCCTGGGCTTGAGCCGGACCGTCCCGCCCCGGAGTCTCGGCCCCGGCGTAGGGCGCGTCCACCTCGACGATCCTGCTCGTGACGGCGCCGACGATGTAGTCGATGGTCTTCCCCTCCGCCGTAAAGGGCAGCAGGAGCCCGCGGCAAAGCGTTATCCGGTCGGGGCCACTGGCATATTCGTACTCGAACTCCGAGGGCCCCTTGCTGTCGAGGACCTCGCGATACCGGTTGGCGACCCGCGCCAAGAGCGAGCCGTGCGGAACCTCGGAGAGCTTCCTGCCGGCGCCGGTTTTCGCGCATTCGACGGACAGCCCCTGCCCGAGGTGGCGAACCAGGGGATCTTCCGGATCATGCCCGAGGTCCAGCATGAAGGCATGCGGTCCGAACCCCGGGACGGCCTCGACGTCGAACCCGTTTATGCGTGGGTATGGCTCCGGGCCGCAGAGCCGCGCCCAATACTCCAGCAACTGCGGAGCCATCCGCCGTTCGACCAGATCGCGCGGCTGAAGACGAGATAGAGGTGGCTCTGACCATGGAGGCATGGCGGGAAAGGACTCGCTCGAGTAAGGCTATGTCAACAAATGTAACGTGAGCACCATTGCATATTCATTAATATTCTACGTCTAGTGCATGTGGCGGTCAGCGTCATTATCTTATTGAAAAACCAGCATTAATACGGACGGCGGCGGGTCATGAAGCGCTCAAGGCGCAAGCCGCCGAGTCCGGCGGGTCCGGCGGTGAGGGGCAACCTGGGCGCGCGCGTCAGGGCGCCGCCACTTCGAGCCCTTCCCCTTGGCTAGTGGAATGGTTTAGCTTTCAGCGCAGGATCCGCGGTCAGGTAGGCCGACCACGCACGAGGACCGGCATGGCGTTCAAGGCCCAGCAGCTGAAAAGCGAATTGATCGAAAAGATCGAGGAACGTGTGCACCAGCGGCTCGAGCCGCAGCGCGCCGCGCTAGCCGACCGTTTCATACAGCAGTTCTACGCAAATGTGCCGCCGGACGATATTCTCCACGACACGCCGGACAATCTGTATGGCGCCGCGCTGGCGTTGCTCGCGTTCGCAAAGCGGCGCAAGCCGGGAGAGGCGAAGATCCGGGTCTACAGCCCACGGCTCGAGGAGCAGGGCTGGAAATCGGCCCATACGATCGTCGAGATCATAAACGACGACATGCCGTTCCTGGTCGACTCGGTCACGGCCGAGCTGCACCGGCTGGACGCCAAGGTGCACCTGGTCATCCACCCGATCCTGCCCTTGAAACGCGCTGCCGACGGCAGATTGACCGGGCTCTACGAGCCCGGGAGCGGCGCGAAGGGCGCGCTCAACGAATCCGTGATGCACGTGCAGGTCAGCGAACAGCCGAGCGAGCGCCACGAGCTGATCCGCGAGGGACTCGCGAGTGTCCTCGCCGATGTCCGGGCCGCCGTCGAGGACTGGCCGGTCATGCGCCAACGCTGCCGGGAAGTGATCGCCGAGTTGATTCAAAATCCGCCAAAGCTGCCGCGGGAGGAGATCGAGGCCGGCATCCCCTTTCTCGAGTGGCTCGACGACAATCACTTCACCTACCTCGGTTATCGCGAGTACCACTTCGAGGGCACGGGCGCGAAGGCGATCACGCGGGTGCCGGCCGAAGGCGGACTCGGTGTCTTGCGCGACGAGAGCATCCCGGTCTTCGAAGGACTTCGGAACTTCGGCAAGCTGCCGGTCGAGGTGCGCGACTTCCTGAGGCAGCCGCAGCTTGTCCGCATCACCAAGGCGAACCGGCGGGCGACCGTGCATCGCCGCGTCCACATGGACACCATCGCCGTCAAGTCCTTCGACAAGAAGGGCAAGGTGACCGGCGAACGGCTCTTCCTGGGTCTCTTCACCTCTGTGGCCTATTCGCGCAGCCCGCGGGAAATTCCGCTGCTGCGCGAGAAGGTGGCGCGCACGGTCAAACGGGCGGGTTTTGCACCCAGCAGCCACGACGCCAAGGCCCTGGCCCACATCCTGGACAATTATCCGCGCGATGAGCTGTTCCAGATCTCCGAGGACGAGCTGTTCGCCACGGCAACGGGCATCCTGCACCTGCAGGAGCGGCAGCGCGTCGCGCTCTTCGTGCGCCGCGATCCCTTCGAGCGCTTCGTCTCGGCCCTCGTCTTCGTGCCGCGCGACCGATACGACACCAACCTGAGGCTGAGGATCCAGGACGTCCTCGCCCGGACCTACGACGGATCGGTCGAGGCCTTCAACACCCACCTGACGGATGCCGCGCTCGCGCGATTGCACATCACGGTCAAGACCACGCCGGGCGCGGTGCCCGAGGTCGACTTGGGGGGCCTGGAGACCAAGCTGGTCGAAACGGCGCGGTCCTGGGTCGACGATCTGGAAGAGGCCCTGGTGGAGGCGCGCGGCGAGGAACAGGGTGTCCGCGGCCTGCGGCGCTTCGCAAAGGCCTTTCCGGCGAACTACCAGGACCATTTCAACGCCCAGGGCGCGGTTTTCGACATCACCCGTATCGAGGAAGCGCTCGAGACCGGGCAGCTTGCCATGAACTTGTACCGTCCCATCGAGGCGGAGGAGAATCAGCTCCGGTTCAAGATCTATGTGCCCGGCGACCCGGTGCCGTTGAGCGACGTGCTGCCCATGCTGGAGAACATGGGCCTCAAGGTGATCGGCGAGGTGCCCTACCAGGTCCATCTTCCGGACCTCGCCAAGCCGGTTTGGATCCACGACTTCGATACCGTCACCGAAGGCGGGGCCGTGGTCGACCTGGGGCGGGCCAAGGAGGCCTTTCACGACAGTTTCGCCCGGGTCTGGCGGGGCGAAATGGAGAACGACGGGTTCAACAAGCTGGTCCTGAGGGCCGGTCTTACCGCCCGCGAGGTGAAGGTGCTGCGCGCCTACTGCAAGTATCTGCGCCAAGCCGGGATCCCCTTCTCCCAGGCCTATATGGAGGAAACCCTCCAAGGAAACCCGCAGATCGCACGCCGGCTGGCCGATCTCTTCGAAAGCCGCTTCGATCCGGCGGCGCCGCGCGAAGGGACACCTGCGGAGGACTTGGCGCAAGAAATCCAGGATCTCCTGGAGCAGGTCAGCAACCTGGACGAAGACAGAATCATCCGGCGCTTCCTGAACATCATCGAGGCGACGCTCAGAACCAACTTCTTCCAGGAGGGCGCCGACGGCGGGGAAAAGAGCTACATATCCTTCAAGCTGAACTCGCAGAACATCGAGGAGCTGCCCCTGCCCCGGCCGTTTCGCGAGATCTTCGTCTACAGCCCCAGGGTCGAGGGCGTGCATCTTCGTTTCGGCAAGGTGGCGCGCGGCGGCTTGCGCTGGTCGGACCGGCGCGAGGACTTCCGCACCGAGGTTCTTGGGCTGGTCAAGGCCCAGCAGGTGAAGAACGCGGTCATCGTCCCGGTTGGCTCGAAAGGCGGCTTCGTGGTCAAGCGTCCACCGGCCCCGGACGCCGGACGGGAGGGACTGCTGAACGAGGGGATCGAGTGCTACAAGACCTTTCTCCGCGGGTTGCTCGACATCACCGACAACCTCAAGGGTGCCGAGGTCGTGCCGCCGCGGGCCGTCGTGCGCCACGACGAGGACGACCCCTATCTCGTGGTCGCCGCCGACAAGGGCACGGCGACCTTCTCCGACATCGCCAACGGCGTGTCGGCGGAGTACGGCTTCTGGCTCGACGACGCCTTTGCGTCCGGCGGCTCGGCCGGCTACGACCACAAGAAGATGGCCATCACCGCCCGCGGCGCCTGGGAATCGGTCAAGCGCCACTTCCGCGAGATCGGTAAGGATATCCAAAACGAGGACTTCACCTGCGTCGGCGTTGGCGACATGGCCGGCGACGTGTTCGGCAACGGCATGCTGCTCTCCAAGCACATCAAGCTGATCGGCGCGTTCAACCACCTGCACATCTTCGTCGATCCCGATCCC
>CAMYMY010000014.1 GCA_947259625.1 uncultured Kiloniellales bacterium
CGATCTTCTACGACCGTCCGGACGTGCTGTTCTGCTCGCTCCACGGCCACCCCGCGCAGGAGTTTCCGTTCTTCCTGGGCTACGAGGACGAGACGGGCGAGGGTCCCGGCGAGGGCTGCAACCGCAACTACCCACTGCCCTGGGGCACGGGCTGGGACGCGTGGTCCGAGGCGCTGGACGACGCCTGCCGGCAGATCGGCCGCTTCGGGCCGGAGGCGCTGGTCGTCTCGCTCGGTGTCGATACCTTCAAGGAGGACCCGATCTCGCAGTTCAAGCTGGACAGCCCGGACTACCTCGAGGTCGGGCGGAGGATCGCGGATCTCGGCCTGCCCACGCTCTTCGTCATGGAGGGCGGCTACGCCGTCGACGCCATCGGCGTGAACGCCGTGAACGTGCTGATGGGTTTCGAGGAGAGGTCCTGACACACGGAAAGCCGGCCGCGCGGCCGGTCAAACGGCAGGGCGCTGCGCCAGGCATACGCGTCACAGCGTGGCAAAGCGCCAAATCTGTGCCGAGGGTCGGCCGAGGCCTAGGGCTTGAATGAAAGGGGCAGACGGCTCAGGCCGCGTGCTCCGCCCTTCTCACTTCTTCCGTTTTCCGATATTTGCGAGGTAGTCCAGAAGCTCTTTCACGGTCACCTTTTTGCCCTGGCGCGCGCCTCCGTGCTCTTTCTCGTGACCCTCTCCGCGCCCTTTGTAATGGCCATATCCGTGTCCGTCTCCGTTTCCCGGCTTCTGGTGCTCTTCGCCTCCATCGCCGGGGTCACCGACGACAACGCCGGCCTGGGCCGTGCCAAGGCTGAGCAATACCGGGGCCGCATAGGCGGCGGAAATGCCGAGACCGAAACGGAACAAGGCCGCGCGCCGGCCGATGTCGACGCCCGGCTCTCCGATCTCGCCCTTCTTGTGTCGATGGGCCATGCCATCCTCCTGCTGCGTGGCCACGGCGGTCGTCCACGGTCGGGTCCGAACCCAGGTGGTCCAGGCAACCGATCGGCGTTCCGCGGTCTCAAGACGTGTTAACGAGGTACGTTTCTTTTCCGAGCGAACTGCGGAGCGCACGATACTTGGACTTCCTCCGTGTTTTGCCTTTACATATTTGAGGTGATTTTCGCACGGCCCCTATTAAGAAGTCGTTAATATCTGGCTTTCGGCAATCTGTAATGAACCTATTGGGTGTATTAAGAAATCAGGCACCAATAGCGTCGGCGATACGGACAAGACCCACGCGTTTGCGCGGTCAGCCCGTGGTTTGGCGGCGCGAAGCTCGTGCCGAGCGCCTGCCGAAATCCGGCCTGTACGAAGGGGGCAGACGGCTCAGGTCGGCTGCATCGCACCGGTCACTTTCTTCGTTTCCCCAAATTTGCGAGGTAATTCAGAAGCTCCCTCACGGTGATGCGGCGCCGTTTCTTACCTTTCTTACCCTTCTTACCAATCTTGCCTTTCTTGCCTTTCTTGCCTTTCTTACCCTTCTTTTCCTTTCCGGACCCGGAAGGACCTGACCCGGCGGACGATCCGGACGATCCGGACGACCCGGATCCACCGCCACCCTTGCCCTTAGGGTTGCCAGTGTCCCCGTCGCCGACGACGACGCCGGCCTGGGCCGCGCTTAGGGTGAGCAATACCGGGGCCGCATAGGCGACGGAAGCGCCGAGGCCAAGGCGAGTCAAGGCCGCGCGGCGGCCGATGTCCACGCCATCCTCTGCGGTTTCGCCCTTCTTGTCTCGATGGGTCATGCCATCCTCCTGCTGCTTGAACACGGCGGATGCTCTAGGTCGGACCCGAACTCAGGTGGGCCACGCCATCGATCGGCGCTTGGTCATCCCGGACGTGATACTTAGAGACTCCTCAATTCCCGGGTGAACCAGAAAACGCTCGATACTTGGAATTCCTCCATGTCGTGTCTTTATGTATTTGGCAGTATTTTCTCATGGCTCTTATTAATAGGCCGTTAACAAATAGTAATTCCCTATAGTGTTCTTTGTAATGTGTATATACTTAATTTGTAAGGCCCGTCTTTCGGAGGGTTTGAGCAAGGTATCGGGTCTTGCGCCGTCAGCCTGTGGATTTTCGCCGATTGATCGAGACGTGCCCAGCCTCGCCGCGGAACGGTTGCACGAGCATGCGGTCCAGCCGCAGGTCGCCTTGGTCGCGGAATTGCTCGAGGCCGATGGTCATGGCCGTGTGCCCGGCCGCGGGCTGGGCGCGGTAGGTGCCCAGAAGCCGGTCCCACCAGGGCAGGTTGAAGCCGAAGTTGCTGTTGGTCTCGCGCGGCACCACCGAGTGGTGGACCCGGTGCATGTCCGGCGTGACGACGATCCAGCGCAGCACGCGGTCCAGCCTCTCGGGCAGGCGTGCATTGGCGTGGTTGAACATGGCCGTGGCGTTGAGCAGCACCTCGAAGACCAGCACGGCCAGCGCCGGCGCGCCGAGCGCCGCCACGACGCCAAGCTTCAACGCCATGGACAGAAGGATCTCGATCGGGTGAAAGCGCGCCCCGGTCGTCACGTCGAAATCGAGATCTGCGTGGTGCATGCGATGCAGCCGCCAGAGCGCGGGAACGGCATGGAACATCACGTGCTGAAGATAGATCGCCAGGTCGAGCAGCACGACGGCGAGCACGACCGACAGCCAGTACGGCAAGGCAAGCGCGTTCAGCAGGCCCCAGCCGCGCGCCTCCCCGGTCAGTGCCAAGCCGACGGCCGCGGTCGGGATCAGGACGCGCAGCAGCAGGGTGTTGACGGCGACGATCCCCAGGTTGCTCGGCCAGCGGATCCAGCGGGACACGCTGCGCGCGCGCCGCGGCAGCAGGGCCTCCCAGCCGGCCATGATCGCGAAGACGCCCAGGAAGATGCCCAGCCGGATGGCCGGTTCCATATCGAGAATGCTCTCTGCCATCTACCTTGCCTTCGGGCCATCGTCTTGCAGGGACGTTGGCACGGGCTCCGGCCTTGTCAACCGCAAGCCGTCGGCTTCGCTGCCGTTCCGGTGCACCTGGAGCGCGCGGAACCTCTCGCCATCGCACGGCCGCACCGTTAGATTGCGGAATTGCCGGAACCGGCGTATCGTTCGGCGGCTGAACAGGAACATAACACGAACATGGTTGCGCGGATCAGCACCGTGGCCTTCCAGGGCATCGAGGTCGTCGACGTCGACGTCCAGGTGCAGATCGGCGGCGGCCTGCCGGCCTTCACCGTCGTCGGGCTGCCCGACAAGGCCGTGGCCGAGAGCCGCGAGCGGGTGCGCGCGGCCTTGGGCGCCCTCGGCCTGGCGCTGCCGCCCCGGCGCATCACGGTCAACCTCGCGCCGGCCGACCTGCTGAAGGAGGGCAGCCACTTCGACCTGCCGATCGCGCTCGGCCTGCTGGTCGCCATGGGCGTGCTGCCGGGCGACGAGCTGGGCGGCTACACGGCCCTGGGCGAACTCGGCCTGGACGGCGGCCTGGCGCCGGTCGCCGGGGTGCTGCCGGCGGCCCTCCACGCGCTGGCCGAAGAGCGCGGCCTGGTCTGCCCCGCGGCCCAGGGCGGCGAGGCGGCCTGGGCGGCCGGCATCGAGGTTCTGGCCCCCGCCACCCTGCTGGCGCTGGTCAACCACTTCAAGGGCAGCCAGGTGCAGAGTCCGCCCGAGCCGGCGCTGGCCGACGAGGCGGGCGAGGATCCCGACCTCAGGGACATCAAGGGCCAGGAGACGGCCAAGCGGGCGCTCGAGGTGACCGCGGCCGGCGGCCACAACCTGTTGATGATCGGCCCGCCGGGCGCCGGCAAGTCGATGCTGGCCCAGCGCCTGGCCGGCCTGCTGCCGCCGCTCGCGCCCGCCGAGGCCCTGGAGGTCTCGATGATCCACTCGGTGGCCGGGCTGCTCGAGGGCGGTCGGCTGCTGCGCCGGCGGCCGTTCCGCGACCCGCACCACTCGGCCTCGCTGGTCGCGCTGATCGGCGGCGGCAACCGGGCCCGGCCGGGCGAGGTCTCGCTGTCCCACCTCGGCGTGCTGTTCCTCGACGAGTTGCCCGAGTTCGCGCGCGCCACGCTGGAGGCCCTGCGCCAACCCATGGAGTCCGGCCGGGTCGCGATCGCCAGGGCCAACGCCCACGTTACTTATCCCTCGAGGGTCCAGCTGGTCGCCGCCATGAACCCCTGCCGCTGCGGCTACCTGGACGACCCGGCGCTGGCCTGCAGCCGGGCGCCCAGATGCGCGCGCGACTACCAGTCGAAGATTTCCGGGCCGCTGTTCGACCGCATCGACCTGCACGTCGAGGTGCCGGCAGTCTCGGCCGCCGACCTCTCCCTGCCGCCGCCCGCCGAAGGCTCGCCCGAGATCGCGGAACGGGTCGCCGCCGCCCGCGCGCGCCAGTGCGCCCGCTACGCGGACCTGCCGGAAGAGGGCCGCCCGCGCTCCAACGCCGAGGCCGACGGCCGGTTCCTGGAGGAGATCGCCGCCCCGGACGCCGAGGGCCGGCGCCTGCTGGCCGAGGCGACGGACCGCATGCGCCTCTCGGCGCGCGGCTACCACCGGGTCCTGCGCGTGGCGCGCACCCTGGCCGACCTGGACGCCTGCGAAAGCGTGCGCCGGATACATGTGGCCGAGGCGCTCAGCTATCGAAGGATCGCGCCGGGGCGGGGATGAGGTTGTACCGTACCGCCATCCCCGACCGGCGGCTCCGCCTCCAAACGCCGGTTCAATTGGAAAATCCCGGCGTAACCGGGGTATGCTCTCAGAAATGCCTCGCCATGGTCCGGGCCCGGCCAGGGCGGAGGCGCGCATAGGCAGGAGGGAACCATGAGGACGATCTTGATCGCTTGCGTGCTTGCCCTGGCCACGGCGAGCCTGGGTGCGGATCTTGCCGCTGCCGGCAGCCGAGCGTTCACCGCCAAGCTTGAGCGAAGCGAGGCGTTCGTATCGGCTGAAGCCCGGGGGCAAGCCAAGCTTCAGCTCAGCGAAGATCGCCGAGAGCTGCGGTACGAGCTCACCGTCGAGAACATCGAGCTCGTCACCCAGGCCCATATCCACCTTGCTCCGGACGCGCTGAAGCAAGAGGGCTTTCCCCGCCGATTCGAGGAGCCCTCAAAAGGTCGCCACCATGGACCCATCGTGGCCTTTCTGTTGGACTTCACCCGCGAAGGCATCACGGTTGACGGCGTGCTGGCCAAGGGACGGATCCGCGGCTCCGACCTGGTGGGACCGTTGCGGGGACAGCCGCTCAGCCTCCTGATCGAGTTCATGGAACGGGGGGATGCCTATGTCGCCCTGCACGTTCTGCAGCCGATCGCTCGAGGCCAAGTATTCTGCTGTCCGGACGGTTTGCGTGGCCCCATCCGGACCGAGCGCTAGCAATAGCGCCTCCGTTAGGTTCGCGTCGGCAAAGACGTCCGCAGGCTCGCCGCCGTCGCGGTCGAGCTGATGATCCGAAGCAGCGGTCTTCAAGCGTGAAACAGGAGGCCCGAACATGCCCCGGATCATCGACCTGACGCTGCCTATCGAAGAGCATTTCCGCTGGCCGGTGGACCGCCGGCTGACGGCGGATCTCGCCAAGGGCGACGGCTTCCAGGTGACTTGGCTGGGGCTTCCGGTGCACGCCTTCACCCACATCGATGCGCCGCGGCACATGGTGGCGGGCGGCCCGACGACGAGCGAGGTCGGGCTGGAGCGGGTAGTCGGCGAGGCGGCGGTGATCGACCTCTCCGGGATCGCCCCCGATACGGCGATCGGGCCCGAGCTGCTGGCGGAAAGGGGCGCGCAGGTCCGGGCCGGCAACATTGTCCTGCTGAAGACCTGCTGGGACCAGGTGTGCTCGCACCACACGCCCGAGTTCTGGACGACGGCGCCCTACATGACGCGCGAGGCCTGCATCTGGCTCCTCGAAAATGGCATCAAGGCGCTCGGCGTCGACTTCCCGCAGGACTACCCGATTCGCGGGTTGCTGACCGGGGAGACCGCGCCGATCACCGAGTTCGTGACTCACGACGTGTTGCTGCGCGCGGGCGTGATCCTGATCGAGTACCTCTGCAATCTCGCGGCGCTCGAGACGGAGCGGACCACGCTCTTCGCGCTGCCTCTCAAGCTGCCGGAGGCCGACGGCGCGCCGGCCCGGGTGATCGCCTGGGAGCCGGACTGAGCCGCATGAGCACCTGCCTCGATCAGGCGCCGGTCGGGCGCTCTTCGTCCTCCGGCGCCATTTCGTTCCGTGCCTGCCCGTTGACGGACTTGGCATAGGGAAACAGGGCGTCCCGGCCCAGCCACTGAGACTTCAGCTGGCGCCAGACAGTCAGGGACTCGGTCTGCCTGATCCTCCGCCAAGCCATCCCGACGTTTGCGGCGTTCTGTTCCGACGGGTCCCTGGCGTAGGCCCGCACCGCCAGCTTCGCGGCGGCCCAAAGTTCTCTTTGTTGCACTGCAGCCTCCCTCGGCGATCGCGTTTGATCTTCCGAGGATCATAGCGGCGTAACACTGTTAATAGAAGTGACAAACTTCGGACAACTTTAAGCAGCAGACATGACTTGGCCGTCCGGGTGCCGGCGGCGGGCCGTCAGTGGAACGCCTCGCCGGGCTCCATTCCCAGCCGCTTCAGGATCATCGCCGCCGGACAGAAGCCGGTGAAGGCGGACTGCAGCATGTTGGCGCCGACGAAGGCGGTCAGCCACAGCCAGGCCGGGTGATGGATCTGGCTCAGGGCCAGGCTGATCAGGATGATGGTGCCCGCGAAGGCGAGCACGGCGCGATCGATGGACATGGTGGGGTCTCCTCGGGATTTGTACTGTGCCGATGTTGGCGCCAAGAAGAACGCCACGCCGCATTCGAAGGCATTGACCTGCATCAAGACGCGCCAACAGACCAGCGCCCGGCGCATGGCTCTTCAGGGGCACGGACCGCCCTCACTCCCCGGCGGGCAGGTCGAGCCGGGCGCAGAGGCCGCCGAGCTCGGATCCGTCCAAGATCAGCGAACCGCGGTAGAGCACGGCAATTTCCTGGACGATATCCAGGCCGAGGCCGTTGCCGGCGACGGTTTCGTCGAGCCGCCGGCCGCGGTGCAGGACCTCGGCCCGCCTGTCCCCGGGAATGCCCGGCCCGTCGTCCTCGACCGCGATCACCAGGCGGTCGTCGACTTGGCTTGCGCCGACAGCAATCTGCGTTTTCGCCCACTTGCAGGCGTTGTCCATCAGGTTGCCGACCATCTCCTCCAAGTCGCGCGCATCGCCCCGAAAGACCAGGCCGTCCAAGCCGGAGACGGCGATCTCGAGGCCGCGCTCCCTGTGCAGGAGGCCCATCGAGAAGCGGAGGTCGTCGACGACATCCGCAACCGCCGCGCGGGCGCCCAGCACGTCGCCCGAGCCCGCGGCCCGCGCCCGGACCAGGTAGCGGTCGACGTGGTCGCTGATGGCGGCGATCCGGTCCCGCAGGAGCGCGCCCCGCTCGCCGTCGACCTCGCGGGCCTCGTTGCGGATCACGCTGAGCGGATTCTTCAGCGCGTGGGCCAGATTGCCGGCCTGGGTCCGCGCGCGCTCGAGCATCGCGGCATCGCGATCGAGCAGCGCGTTCAGTTCGCTCACGACCGGCTGTACCTCCTCGGGAAAGCTCTCAGGCAGGCGCTCCGAACGCCCCTCCCGGATCCCGGCGATGGCCTGTCGCAGGGCCCGCAAGGGCTGCAGCCCGAAGCGGACCTGCAGCAACACGGCGCCCAACAGGCCGACGCCCAGGGTCCCCAGGGTCATCGCCAGCTGGACGACGAAGGCATCGACATCGCGGTCGATATCGCTGAGCGGTCCGGCAACCGCCAGAACGAAGTGACCGCGCGCGCGCGGCAAGGTTATGTCGGCGACGAGCCCCCGCAGGGCCTCCTGCCCGGGACCGATGAGCGCCTGCACCTGCGCGCCCGACCCGGCCCTGGGCCTCTCGACCTCGAGGCGGTCGTGCCAGAGCGATTCCGAGCGGACCACGACGTCTTCCGAACTGGCGATCTGCCAGTACCAGCCCGAGTGAGGCCGGTTGTAACGCGGGTCGGAGGGCGTCCAGGGAAGCACCAGTTCGCCGCCGGCCGTGACCTCGCTGGCCGCGACCATTTCCTCCATATGGTCGAACAGCTGGCGGTCGAAGCGCCGTTCGATGTGGTCCCGGAACAGGAAGACCAGCAGCAAACCCGCCGCGGCGAGCCAACCCACCAACCAGAGGGTCGCGGTTGCGACCAATCTGAACGTCAGGGATCTACGAAGCATCCCGGGGCGTGACCAGTTGATAACCCTGTCCTCTATGGGTCTTGATCAAAGCCGTGCCGAGCTTCCTGCGCAACCGGTTGATCAATACCTCGATCACGTTCGAATCGCGATCGAAGTCCTGACCATAGATATGTTCGGTCAGCTCGGTCTTGGAGATCACCTTGCCATGATGATGCATGAGGTAGGACAGGGTCCTGAACTCGAACGCCGTCAATTCCACGAGGTTTCCGTGCAGGGTTACGCGGGTCGTCCCCGGATCGACTCTGAGCGGGCCGTGTTCCAGCACCGGGCTCGCGCGTCCCGCGGCGCGGCGGATCAGCGCCTCGAGACGCGCCAGCAGCTCTTCCAGCTCGAAGGGTTTCGCCAGGTAGTCGTCGGCCCCGGCGCGCAGCCCGGTGACCTTCTCCCGCCAAGTGTCGCGCGCCGTGAGGACCAGGACGGGCATGTCTCTGCCGGCCTCGCGCCAGCGCCGCAGGATCGTCAGGCCATCGACGACGGGCAGACCGAGATCGAGAACGACCGCGTCATAGGGTTCGCTTTCGCCCAAGAACCCGCCCTCCTCGCCGTCATGGGCGAGGTCGACGACGTACCCGGCCTGCCTCAACGTGGTTTCGACTTGCCGCGCCACGTCGCGGTCGTCTTCGACGACGAGGACCCTCATTTCCGACGCCCGGGCTAGCCGTCGTCATGATCATGACCCTGCCGCCCGTGCTCTCCTTCCAGTTCGAGTAGCTCCAGACTTTTGGCATCGTACTCCAATTCCAGCACGTTGCCTTCGGGCGTCATGATCTTGGCCTCGTAGACCCATCTCAGCTGGCCCCGGTGCTTCACCTGCGCGAGATTAACCTTCAGGATCCGAGCGTGGAAGTCTCGGTGGACGTGCGCCAGGAGTTGCTGCAAGGAGACGATCTTATGGGCTCTTAGGACCTTGTGGAAGTCGTCTTCGCCGGCACCCGCCATGCCGGGCCCGGCTGCCAGAAATAGGCCCGCCGCGAGGGTCACTCCGAAAACCGCCGCACCCGCGGCGATGCGGCGCAGGATCGAAGGGAAAGTTCGTGTTTGCGGGTTCCGAAGCCCCACCCCACAGCCGAAATGGTTGCTTCCAGTCACGCTGCTTACCCCGGTAACGTCCTGTCGCCAGTCTCTTGGTTGAAGGCGAGTGTGGCAAGCCGAAGCTGAACACAGCCTTAAATTACTCCTCAGCGCCGGTTCAGGTTGCGTTCGGTATTGTTTGATCATGGTTTCTCGAACAAGGCTCGAACGCGGAAATCAGACCGGCAAATTGCTTAAGGAGATCGTACACGAATGAGACCGGGGGGCCCGGATTCGCCCGGCCCCCACCCCGACCCCGGGAACGCGCCGGGAGGACGCCAAGATAAGGCGACCCTCCTTTCTCCCTAGGCACCGGTCTGGTGAAGTGGTGTCGTGGCAGCCCACCAACCGGACCGCGCCAAATCGCCCAGTCTTTCCCTGGCGCTCCCCTCCCCCGGTGGTCACATAGAAAGGACGGGCCGCTTCCCCTTCGGCCCGTCCTTTTTTGTGTCTCGACTCCGCGCTATTTCTCCGGCGGCTTGATCATGCGGCCCAGATCCTTGCCGGCGAAGAGGTGCAGGTGAAAGTGCATGACCTCCTGGTGCGCATCGGGGCCTGTATTGGCGAGGATCCGATAGCCGGGCTGGACCAGGCCCAGGTCGCGGGCGATCTTGCCGGCGGCGCGGATAAAGCCGGCGATTTCGGCCTCCGGGGCATTCCGGGAAAAGTCGTCGAAGGAGCTATAGGGGCCCTTTGGCACGACCAGGACATGGGTCGGAGTCTGCGGCTCGATGTCCTTGAACGCCAGCACGTGCTCGTCCTCGTAAACCTTGTCGCAGGGAATCTCGCCGCGAAGGATCTTCGCGAAGACATTGTTCTCGTCATAGGCCATGGTTGTCTTCCTCACTGCTTCTTCCGCCGGGCCTTTTCCGTCAGGCCGGAGACGCCCTTTCGCTCGGCCAGCGCCTGCCAGACCCGCTCCGGCTTGACGTCGCAGGCGGCCCAGAGCACCAGCAGGTGATAGAGCAGGTCGGCACTCTCGGCGGCCAGCTTCTTCTTCTTGCCGCGCACGGCCTCGATCAGGGCCTCGACCGCCTCCTCGCCGACCTTCTGGGCGATCTTGGGGACGCCCCTCTCGAACAGCTTGGCGGTATGGGAGCTTTTTGGGTCAGCCCCGCGGCGGCTCTCGATCACCTCGTAGAGATCGTCCAGCACGGTAGCGTCCAACTCGTGCTCGGCCATGTCCACCGCCTTTCCGCTGTCCTCGCGTCGCGCTCCCGTAACAGGAATCGACCGCCCTGTCACCCGGCCGGCCGCACCGGGACCCCGGCCCGTGCCAGGTGCGCCTTGGCCTCGGCAATCGAATAGGTGCCGAAGTGGAAGATCGAGGCGGCGAGCAGCGCCGAGGCGTGGCCGTCGCGCACGCCCTCGACCAGGTGGTCGAGAGTGCCGACCCCGCCCGAGGCGATGACCGGGACGGTCACCGCGTCGACGATGCGCCGGGTCAGCTCGATGTCGTAACCCTGCTTGGTGCCGTCGCGATCCATCGAGGTCAGCAGGATCTCGCCGGCGCCGTAGTCGGTCATGCGCCGGGACCAGTCGATGGCGTCGAGGCCGGTCGGCGTGCGGCCGCCGTGAACGAAGACCTCGAAACGCCCCGGTTCGGCGCGTTTGGCGTCGACGGCGACCACGATGCATTGCGTGCCGAACTTCTCGGCCGCCTCGCGCACGAAATCCGGGTTGTCGACCGCCGCGGTGTTGATCGAGACCTTATCGGCGCCGGCCAGCAGCAGGCGGCGGATGTCCTCGGTCGTGCGCACGCCACCACCCACGGTGAGCGGCATGAAGCAGACCTCGGCCGTGCGGGCGACCACGTCGAGGATGATGTCGCGCTTCTCGTGGCTGGCCGTGATGTCGAGGAAGCAGAGTTCGTCGGCGCCGGCTGCGTCGTAGATCCGGGCTTGCTCGACCGGGTCGCCGGCGTCGCGCAGGTCGACGAAGTTGACGCCCTTGACCACGCGGCCGTCCTTGACGTCGAGGCAGGGGATGATCCGCGCCTTCAGCATCCGGCCGCCTCCTTCGCGCCGACCAGGGCGAGCGCGCTCTTCGGATCGACGCGCCCGTCGTAGAGCGCGCGCCCGCAGATCACCCCTTCGATACCGCGGTCCTCGACCGCCAGCAGGGCCGCGATGTCGTCGAGCGAGGAGACTCCGCCCGAGGCGATGACCGGGATCGAGACGGCCTCGGCCAGCGCCGCCGTGGCGGCAACGTTGACGCCCTGGAGCGCGCCGTCGCGTTCGATATCGGTATAGACCAGGGCGGCAACGCCCGCGTCCTCGAAGCGGCGCGCCAGGTCGTGCGCCGCGAGGTCGCTCTGCTCGGCCCAGCCCTCGACCGCGACCCGGCCGCCGCGCGCGTCGATTCCGACCACGACGCGCCCGGCAAAGCGTTGGCAGGCCTCGCGCACGAGGTCCGGATCCTTGACCGCAGCGGTGCCGAGGATGACCCGGACCACGCCGGCGTCGAGCCAGGTCTCGATCGTCGCCATGTCGCGGATGCCGCCGCCGAGCTGCACCGGCAGGTCGACGGCGGCCAGGATCGCGTCGACCGCCGCGCGATTGACCGGCCGGCCCTCGAACGCGCCGTTGAGATCGACCAGGTGCAGCCAGCGGAACCCCGCTTCGGCGAAGGTCCGCGCCTGGGCCGCCGGATCGGGGTTGAAGACCTTCGCGGTGTCCATCTCGCCGCGCAGTAGGCGCACGGCTGCGCCGTCCTTGAGATCGATGGCAGGGAAGACGATCACCTTTCGATCCCCATATCAGTCCTCGCCCGGAACCGTGGCGCCGTTGCCGACCAAGTCCTTGAAATAGAAGTAGCCGGTGATCCAGCGCCCGTCGACCCAGGCATAATGCGGATGCGTGCCCCAGCGCTGGTAGCCACGCCTCTTGTAGACCTGTATCGCCGCCTCCTGGGTCTCGCGGACGTCCAGGTTGAGCACCCGCAGGTCGGCCGCCCGCGCCGTGGCCTCGACCGATTCGACCAGGCGCTGCGCGAGGCCGTGGCCCCGCGCCCAGGGGGCGACGAAGAAGGTCGTCAGCTGACCGGTCAGCGCCTGGGCCTCATTGTTCTTCGGCGGCCGCTGAAGCTGGGCCGAGCCAGCGATGGTGCCGTCCACGCGGGCGACGTGGAGCTCGCGCTCGGGAACCAGCAACACGCCCTTCCAGTAGGTTTCCATGACATGGCGCGGCGGCGGCTTCAGCCAGCCGAAACCGCCGCCGTCCAGGATTGCCGCGTCGGCGGCGTCGCAGAGATCGTGAAGATCACCGGCATTGAACTCGGTGAGCTGCTCGACGGCGGTCTGCGGTTCGAAGTCGCCCGGTTCGCCCATCAGGGTCTCCAGTTCAGAAAATTGGCCAAAAGACGCAGGCCGGCGGCCTGGCTCTTCTCGGGATGGAACTGCGTGCCGACCAGGTTGTCCCGGCCGACCACCGCGGTGATCGGGCCGCCGTAGTCGGTCGTGGCCAGGACATGCTCCGGGTCCGCGGCGGCGAACCGGTAGCTGTGCACGAAATAGGCGTGCGCGCCCCGCTCCAGGCCGCTCAGCACCGGATGGCCGCTCTGCACGTCCTCGAGCTCGTTCCAGCCCATGTGCGGCACCTTGAGCGCGGGGTCGCCCGGTTCCAGCGCCACGACCTCGCCCCGGATCCAGCCCAGGCCCGGGTGCACGCCGTGCTCGCGGCCGACAGTGGCCATGAGCTGCATGCCGACGCAGATCCCCAGAAAGGGCCGGCCGGCATCCAGGGTCGCCGCCGCGAGGGCCTCGATCATACCCGGCAGGGCGTCGAGCCCCCGGCGGCAGTCGCCGAAGGCGCCCACGCCCGGCAGCACGATGCGCTCGGCCCGGGCGACCGTCTCAGGGTCCGAGGTCACGGCGACCTCCGCCGCGAGGCCGGTCTCGGCCGCCGCGCGCTCGAGCGCCTTGGCCGCCGATCGCAGGTTGCCCGACCCGTAGTCGACGATCGCGACGATCATGCCTCGAACAGTACCGCCATGGCTAGAGCGCCCCCTTGGTCGAGGGGATGGCGCCGGCCTGGCGCGGGTCGATCTCTATGGCCCGGCGCAGGGCCCTGGCCAGGCCCTTGTAGCAGGACTCGACGATGTGGTGCGCGTTCACGCCGTAGAGGGTCTCGACGTGGAGCGTCAGGCCGGCATGCTGCGCGAAGGCCTGGAACCACTCCTTGAACAACTCGGTGTCCATCTGGCCCAGCTTGTCGCGGCTGAAGTCGACCCGCCAGATCAGGTACGGCCGGTTGGATGCGTCCAGGGCCACCCGCGTGAGCGTCTCGTCCATGGGGACCAGCGCCTCGCCGTAGCGCGCGATGCCCGTTCGCTCGCCGAGCGCCTGGGCCACCGCCTGGCCCAGCGCGATGCCCGTGTCCTCCGTCGTATGGTGGAAATCGATGTGCAGGTCCCCTTCGGCCTTCAGCGTGATGTCGATGAGGCTGTGGCGCGAGAGCTGCTCGAGCATATGGTCGAGAAAACCGATGCCGGTCTCGACGTCGTACTGGCCGGTGCCATCCAGCCGGACGGACGCGGTGATCCGCGTTTCCTTGGTGTTCCGTTCGATGCTGGCCTCGCGCATGGGGGCCTTCCTCTACTGCCGGTGCAATCCCTCTGGCGTGATTTGCGCGCCCTTGTAGCAGGAAGCGCCCGGGCTTGCCAGGGGCGGCAGGCGCCCGGGACGCAATTGTCTTGAACCGCCGGGTCGTTTAGCCCATCTCTCAGACCATGCCCGAAAGAGGTCCCGCACAGTGGCACGGCACCACGATCCTTTCCGTCCGCAAGGGCGATCAGGTCGTGATCGCCGGCGACGGCCAGGTCAGCCTCGGCCAAACCGTGATCAAGTCGAACGCCCGCAAGGTGCGGCGTCTGGGCAAGGGCGACGTGATCGCCGGGTTCGCCGGGGCCACGGCCGACGCCTTCGCTCTCTTCGAGCGCCTCGAGGCCAAGCTCGAGACCCATCCCGGCCAGCTGACCCGCGCCTGCGTGGAGCTGGCCAAGGACTGGCGCACCGACCGTTATCTGCGCCGCCTCGAAGCCATGATGGCCGTGGCCGATCCCGGGACCTCGCTGGTGCTGACCGGCACCGGCGACGTGCTCGAGCCGGAGGACGGCCTGATCGGCATCGGCTCGGGCGGGCCCTTCGCCTTGGCTGCGGCCCGGGCCCTCATCGAAATCGACGGCTTCGACGCCGAGGCCATCGCCCGCAAATCCTTGAACATTGCCGCTGGAATCTGTGTCTACACCAATGAAACAATCGTCGTCGAAAGCCTCTCTGCCCAGTGAGCAGCGGGGCGTCCGCAGCCCGAGCGACTCGGGCGCGTTCAGCCCCCGCGAGATCGTCTCGGAGCTCGACCGCTTCATCATCGGGCAGACCGACGCCAAGCGCGCGGTCGCCGTGGCGCTCAGGAACCGCTGGCGGCGTCAGCAGCTGCCCGAGGAGCTGCGCGAGGAGGTGCTGCCCAAGAACATCCTGATGATCGGCCCGACCGGCGTCGGCAAGACCGAGATCGCCCGGCGCCTGGCCCGCCTCGCGCAGGCTCCCTTCATCAAGATCGAGGCGACCAAGTTCACCGAGGTCGGCTATGTCGGTCGCGACGTCGAGCAGATCGTCCGCGATCTGGTCGAGATCTCGCTCAACATGACCCGCGAGCGCCTGCGCAAGGAGGTCAAGGCCAAGGCGGAGCTGGCCGCCGAGGAGCGCCTGATCGACGCCCTGGTCGGCGAGGGCGCGCGCGACGACACGCGCATCGCCTTCCGCCGGCGCCTGCGCAACGGCGAGCTGGACGACAAGGAGGTCGAGCTCGAGCTGGCCGACACGGCCGGCCTCAGCCTGCCGACCATGGACATTCCGGGCATGCCCGGCGCCAGCATGGGCATGATCAACCTGAACGACATGCTCGGCAAGGCCTTCGGCGGACGCACCAAGAAGCGGCGCATGCCCGTGGCCGAGGCGGTCCAGGTGCTGACCGGCGAGGAGAGCGACAAGCTGCTCGACCAGGAGAGCGTGACCGCCGAAGCGCTGGCCGCGGTCGAGCAGAACGGCATCGTGTTCCTCGACGAGCTGGACAAGATCACGGCGCGCTCCGAGCGCATCGGCGCCGACGTCAGCCGCGAGGGCGTGCAGCGCGACCTGCTGCCGCTGATCGAGGGCACCACAGTCGCCACCAAGCACGGCTCGATCAAGACCGACTTCATCCTGTTCGTCGCCTCGGGCGCGTTCCACATGGCCAAGCCCTCGGACCTGCTGCCCGAGCTCCAGGGCCGCCTGCCGATCCGCGTCGAGCTGAACGCGCTGACGCGCGACGACTTCCGGCAGATCCTGACCGAGCCCGAGAACAGCCTGATCCGGCAGTACCGGGCTCTGATGAGCACCGAGGGGGTCACCCTCGAGTTCACCGAGGAGGCGATCGACGCGCTCGCCGACCTCGCGGCCGAGATCAACTCGAGCGTCGAGAACATCGGCGCCAGGCGCCTGCACACCGTGCTGGAGAAGCTGCTCGACGAGATCTCCTTCACCGCCACCGACCGCGGCGGCGAAACGATCACGATCGATGCCGAGATGGTCCGCGAGCGGGTCGGCGAGCTGGCCAAGAACGCGGATTTGACGAAGTTCATTCTCTAAGCGGCGGGGACGCCTTCAGCCGCCGGAGACTTCGTCCAACGTTGCGAGTATTCGCCCGACGGTCTCGGGCGGCAAGTCGTGGATCCGCTCCGCCAACCGGTTGGCCAGCTCCGTAGCCTCGGGCGTGAGGCCGGCGGTGTCGACCGTGACCCGCGGGTGGGACAAGTCCGCCAGGCGCTGCAGCGCCTCCGCCTCGTCCCAGATGATCCCGAGATACTGGCAGACCCGGTGCACGAAGCGCCGGTTCGGCCGGCCGCGCCGGCCGTGCTCCAGCGCCGATAGGTAGGCCGGCGAGACGCCGAGGCCTGCCGCCATGTCCTTGGCGGCGAGGCCGCGCTCGGCGCGCAGGGCGCGCAGTTTCTGGCCGAAGGGGGTCACGGCACGGTCAGGCCCCGCTTGTCGTGCCAGTCCGCGATCGGCTCGTCCGGATACTCGGCGAAATGCTTTTCGTTCGGTCCCTCGGGCGCCTCGACCCAGGATGCCTTCGAGTCGAGCATGATGTGGACCCGCTCTGGCGGCACCGGCAGTGCGCTGTCGATCGCCGAGGCGAAGGGGTGGACGAGGTCGGGCCAGCGCGGGTCGAAGGCCCAGAGCGCACTGCCGCAGCGCTTGCAGAAGTGGCGCCGGCCAGGGCTCGGCGCCTCGCCCTTGCGCAGCACGGCTTGATAGACGCTTAGGTTGTCCTCCCCCGTCACTTCGAGAGTCCCGGCATCGGCGCCCAGATTGATCGCGTAGCCGCCGCCCCCCGCCGTCTTGCGGCAGATCGAGCAGTAGCAGCGCATGTAAGGCTGCGGCGTCGCGGACTCGACGGAAAAGCGGACCGCCCCGCAGTGGCAGGACCCTTCGAGCAGCATGATGCCCCCCGCGCTTTAAGTTTAACCTGGATGTAGTTTATAGCGCTGGGGAACGCGAGTCGCCCCCTATCGTCACGTGCCGCGCGCGCGCTTCAGCAGCAGATAGAACGCGCCGTGGCCGCCGTGGCGCGGCTGGGCCGGGGCGAAGGCGATCAGGCGGGCCCGGTTGCCCGGCTGGTTGAGCCACTGCGGCAGCGCCCGGCGCAGCACGCCGCCCTCACGGCCCGGACCCTTTCCGGTGATGATCAGCACGCAGCGCTTGCCGGCCGCCTGGGCAGCGGCCAGGAAGCCGCCGACCTCGCGCCGGGCTTCCTCCTCCGTCATACCGTGCAGGTCGAGCCGTCCCTCGATGTCCAGCTTCCCGCGCTTAAGGCGATCGGCGGTACGCTTGTCGACGTCGGCGAGCGCGCCGGCGGCGAGCTCCGGTGGCCGCGGGGCCGGCCGCTCTGCCACCCTGGGCATTGATGGGAGAGTTCGCGGTTTCGTTCCCGGCCGCGGCGCCTCGGCCTTCGGGGTGTCATCGCGCGGCGGCGTCCGACCGGCCAGGGGCTTGGCGTCCCTGGTCACTTGGCGCCACAAGTCCGTGTCATCCTTCGACACCTGGCCGGGCGGCGAGGGCTTCTTGCCTTTTCCGGTCACGGAACTATGGCCTCCGCGGTTCGCACGAGGATCGCGATGCCGCTGGCCCAGCTCAGTTCGACCCGGGCGAAGCCGTGGCAGCCCTCCAAGTCGTTCAGCAGCGCATAGACCTCCGGCGCATGGCCGGCTAGCCAGTTGGCTTGCGGCAGCATGTCGTCGACCACGTAAAAGCCGCCCGGCGCGAGCAGCCTGAGAGCGCGTTCGAGGCCTTCGAACTTGCCGGGAAAGCAGTCCGCGAAAATCAGGTCGAAGCGCTGCTCCCGTTCGGCTTCGAGGAAGTTCAGGGCGTCCTCGATGCGAATTTCCAGGCGGGAATCGCCACCCAGGTGGCGTTCGGCCACCGCCGCCAGGCGCCGCTCCGCCTCGACCGTGATCAGCCTGGACGCGGAATCCATGCCGTCGAGCAGCCAGGCTGTCGCGAGGCCGGTCCCCGTCCCCAACTCGAGGAACCAGCCGCCGGGCTTGGCGGCGGCGAGGACGCGGAGCAGCGCGCCGGCACGGGCCTCCGAGGCCATCGCAAACCCCAGTTCCCTGGTTTCGCGCTCTATCTCCGCCAGCGCAGCGGGCGGTGAAAGTCCGGCCGCATCGTCCAGCATGGCGCCGCTAGTCCCGCTCTGCGTCCGCGTTGGCGCCGACCAGGATGATGTGCAGCCGGCGCGGGCCGTGGGCGCCCAGCTGGATGGTCTGCTCGATGTCCGCGGTGCGCGACGGGCCGGTGATGAAATTCACCGTACGCGGCAAGGTCCCCTCTCCGAATCGGGCGCGCAGCATATCCCAGCCGTCTTCGTAGGAGGCTACGATCCGTTCCGCCGGCAGGACGACGACGTGGGTTTCGGGCAGGAAATTGAGGCTGGTCGGGCCGGCCGGCCCGGAATGGAGCAGGAGCGTCCCGGTCTCGGCGATACCCGCCAGCGCGCCGGTCAGCGAAACCGCGTCCGGTTCGCGCGCCGGCCCCTTGGTCACGGTGAGCATTGGCTGGTCCCGCCAGGGCAGGGCCTCGAGCTCCGGATCGGGGGCCATGCGGACCTCCGCCGGCAGGTTCTCGGCCTTGAGGAACGCGGCCAGCGCCCCGGGAACGGCGGTGGCGTCCGAAACACGGGCCACGCTGGCCGCCTGCTGAACCGCCCAGGTCTCGAAGAGGGCGACCTGTTCGGCCCGGGGCAGGTCGGCGCGGGCCGGAATCAGGTTGCGCCGGTGCTCGGCGATCCGCGAGGCAGTCGCCGAGGTCTCCGCCGTGTCGCCGCGCCGAAGGGACCGGCGCAAGGCCCCCAGCACCTGTTCACGCGCTTCGCTCACCTGGGGCCACCCTGCCGACGGTCGGCCCAGAGCTGTCGGAACGTCCGGCCTTCCGGCGCCGGCATGTCGCGATGGGCGGTCCAGCCGCCCGCCAAGGGCAGGCGCCTGAATCGGCCCCGGCCCAGTGCAGCCAGCAAAGGCGCGGCCATGCCCGTCACGAAGTGATACAGTGACGGCCGCTTGGCGAAGAAGGCCCAGAGCGCGAGCCCGGCGCGCGCGCCGGCCGGCGACAGGTGGCGCTCGAATTCGCGCTCGCGCCAGTGGCGCATCATCTTCGGCAGCGGAATACGCATCGGACAGACGCTCTCGCAGCGGCCGCAGAAGGTCGAAGCGCTGGGCAAGTGTCCGGCTTCCTCTATGCCGATCAGGCTCGGGGTCAGAACGGCGCCCATGGGGCCCGGATAGACCCAGCCATAAGCGTGACCGCCGATCGCGTGGTAGACCGGACAGTGGTTCATGCAGGCGCCGCAGCGAATGCAGCGCAGCATGTCCTGGAACTCGCCGCCCAGCATGCTCGAGCGACCGTTGTCGAGCAGGACGACGTGGTACTGGTCCGGACCGTCCGGATCCTCGGCACGTCGCGGCCCAGTCGAGAAGGTCGTGTAGGTCGAGCACTCCTGGCCGGTGGCCGAGCGGGCCAACACGCGCAGGATCGTGCTGACGTCCTCCAGGGTCGGCACGACCTTCTCCAGGCTGGCCACGACTATGTGGACCCGGGGCAGCACCTGGGTCAGGTCGCCGTTGCCCTCGTTGGTCACGATGACCGAGGTGCCGGTCTCGGCGACCAGGAAGTTGGCGCCCGTGATGCCGACGTCGGCGGCCAGGTACTTGTCGCGGAGTATCTCGCGGGCCTCGTTGACCAGCTGGCGCGGCTCGGAGAGCGGCCGTTCCGGCGGCAATGCCGTGTGGTGCGCGCGGAAGTCGGCCTCCACCAGGTCCTTGGTCAGGTGGACCGCCGGGGCGATGATGTGGCTGGGCGTCTCGCCCCGCAGCTGAATGATGTACTCGCCCAGGTCGGTCTCGACCGGCGTGATCCCGTTGGCCTCGAGATGGTCGTTGAGCGCGATCTCCTCGGCGATCATCGACTTGCCCTTGGTCACGGTGCGGGCGCCCGCCGCCCGGCAGATCTCCAGGACCGCCCGTCGCGCGTCCTCGGCGGTCGGGCACCAATGCACCTGGCCGCCGGCCTCGGTCACCTTGCGCTCGTAGTGCTCCAGGTACAGGTCCAGATGATCGAGCGTATGGTTCTTGATGTCGCGCGCGGCGTCGCGCAGCACCTCGAACTCGGGCAGCTTGGCGACCGCCTTGGCGCGCTTGCCGATGAAGCCTTCCTTGACGTGGGCCAGCGCGCGCTTGAGCTGCGGATCGGCCACCGCCGCGCGGGCGTTCTCCTTGAAGGCGCGGGCACTCGACTCCATGGTCGGCCTAACCCTCGGCGCTTTCGCCGATGGCCGGCTGCTCGGTCATGCCGGCCAGCACCTCGGCGACATGGCGCGTACTCGTCTTGGCGCCGCGGCGTTTCAGCTTGCCCGCCATGTTCAGGAGGCAGCCGAGGTCGCCGGCAAGCAGCGTATCGGCCCCGGTGCCCTCGACCGCGTCGGCCTTTGCGCTGACCATCCTGTTGGAGATGTCCGGGTACTTGACGCAGAAGGTGCCGCCGAAGCCGCAACAGACCTCGGCATCGGCATGCTCGGTTAGGGTCAGTCCCTCGATCGTGGCGAGCAGGGCGCGCGGTTGGTCCTTGATGCCGAGCTCGCGCAGCCCGGAGCAGGAGTCGTGGTAGGTCACGCGGCCCGGAAACCGGGCCTCAACGCCTATGACCCCGCGCACGTCGGTCAGAAAGGAAACGAGCTCGTAGGTCCGGCCGGCCAACTCGGCCGCTGTCGCGGCCAGGCTCGGATCGTCCGCGAAGAGCGGCGGGTAGTGCTCGCGCAGCATGGCAGCGCAGGACCCGGAGGGCGCGACCACGTAGTCGTAGCCTTCGAAGGCCGCGATGGTACGCGCGGCGATCGACCTGGCATTCGCACGGTCGCCGGAATTATAGGCC
>CAMYMY010000015.1 GCA_947259625.1 uncultured Kiloniellales bacterium
CCTGGCTGGTCGAGTTCATTAATAAAACATTCATTCATTTGAACAGATGTTCATATAACACGCTTGGGTGCGAGAGTCCAGGGCCTCCGGCTCGCCGCTCGCGAAACGTCCGGTTGGAGGCCTAATCCAGGTCTTCGGCGAGAGCGGCGCGGGTCGCCTCGGGCAGGACCGCCATGTGGCTGTAGCTCGGGTGGCCGAAACCGAGCACCACCTCGGCGCCCGGGACCTTGAAACCCGCAGCCTGTTCGGCGGTCAGAGGAAAATGGATGAACTGCACCGACGAGGCCTTACCGGAGGCGCTCGTGCGGTCCACGTCCTCCTCCGGCTGGCCGGTGACCGTTTCGCCGCCGAACCGCAGGAAGGCCGTCTCCTCCACGCCGCCCAGCTTGGCCAGCACGGCGTGGCGTCGCGCTGGGTCGTCGATCTCGAACATGACCGTGGCAACCAGCTCCCGGCCCTTCGGGATCAAGGGGTTATAGGCTGCCAGTTCATCGGGGATCTGCTCCTCGCCGCCCTTTTCGATAAACAGCATCTCGTGGACCTGATGCCACATGGTCTCGTAGTTCTCGAAGTAGAAGGTGCAGTCCGGCCCGACCGGTATGCGCCGGTGCTTCTTGACCTCGACGAGCTTGGTCCGGCGTTCCTTGCGTTCACCGGCATAGCGGTCCATCGGCAGAATGTCGTCGCGGGTGATCTCGTGCTTCATAGCCATCAATCCGTCATCCTCCAACCTTCGGGAACCCTCAGAGCGCGAGTCCATAGGCCTGGGCGAAAAGCTCGATCGGGTGTCGCGCACGGTCGATCTCTGGCTTGCCCTGGACCTCGAGGCGATCGATGCCCTGCAGGACGTGCTCGCCCGCCAGCGGGCACTCCGAAGCGAGAAAGGTCTTGCCGGCCTCGGCCGCCTGGCGCGCCACCGGTCGGCCGACCTTGAGCGCCACCTCGAAGTTCTCCTTCAATACGCCCCAGGATCCGCCATGACCCGAACAGCGCTCGATGACCGCTATATCGGCCTCGGGGGCGAGGCGCAGCATTTCGGCCGCCTTCTGGCCCATGTTCTGGGCCCGCGCATGACAGGCGATGTGTAGCGCAACCCCGCCCGGCAAGGGCCCGAGACCCTCGGCCAGGCCCTCCTTCTTGGCGATGGCGACGACGTACTCGCTGATGTCGAAGGTCGCCCGCGACAGCCGATTGATGTCTTCGTCCTTGGGCAGGATCAACGGCCATTCGAACTTGAGCATGAGCGCGCAAGACGGCACTAGGGCGATAATGTCGTAACCCTTGTCGATCCAGGGCTTCATCTCGGCCGCAATCCGCCTGGCGCTCCCGGCCACGTTGGCGAGATCGCCCTGCTCGAGCTGAGGCATGCCGCAGCACGACGGGTAGACGACCTCGGTGTCGACCCCGTTGCGCGCCAGCACGGCACGCGCGGCCATGCCTATTGCCGGATTGTTGTAGTTGACGAAACAGGTCGCGTAGAGCACGGCCTTGCGTCCGTAGGCCGGAGCTGCCGCGTTGACCTCGACGGCCTCGGTTCTGTCCCGCAGGGTGAAGGTCTTGCCGTGGAATTTCGGCAGGGCCGCTTCGCGATGAATATCGGCGGCCTTCTCCAGGACCGGCCGGGTGACCCGGTTCGAGGTCCCGCTGGCCCAATTCACGACGCCGGGCGCCAGACGAGCCAGCCGGCCGTTGCGGTCGGTCTTGGTGAATTGCCGGTGTACGGCGCTGGTCTCGCCCCGGGCGTGCTCCGCGGCACGATAGCGCAGCATCAAGTGCGGAAAGTCGAGATCGAACTCGTGCGGCGGCACATAGGGGCACTTGGTCATGAAGCACAGGTCGCAGAGCGTGCAGGCGTCCACGACGGGCTTGAAGTCCGAAGAGGCGACGGAATCGAGTTCGCCAGTGTCCGACTCGTCGATCAGGTCGAACAGCCGGGGAAAGGAGTCGCACAGGTTGAAGCAGCGGCGGCACCCGTGGCAGATATCGAAAACCCGGCGCAGTTCCTCGTCGATCTTCGCTGCATTTATGAAATCAGGATCGGTCCAGCCGATCGGATGCCGCGTTGGGGCATCCAGGCTGCCTTCGCGCATGGCCTTTTCCTCTGGTCTCTGTGAAAGCGACCAACAAACCGGGCGCGTGGCCAGGGCGAAACAACGCTGCGCCCTGGCCTGGCCCGCATTTTCAGATCGACCGAGCCTCGAGAGCTCGGCCTGACCCGGTCAGTCGTTCATGGTCTCCAGGGCCTTCTGGAAGCGGCCGGCGTGGCTCTTCTCGGCCTTGGCCAAGGTCTCGAACCAGTCGGCGATCTCGTCGAAGCCCTCCTCGCGGGCGCTGCGCGCCATGCCAGGGTACATATCGGTGTACTCGTGCGTCTCACCGGCAATCGACGCCTTCAAGTTGGCGTCGGTCGCGCCGATCGGCTCACCGGTCGCCGGATCGCCGACCTCTTCGAGGTACTGCAGGTGGCCGTGGGCATGACCGGTCTCGCCCTCGGCAGTGGAGCGGAACACGGCGGCGATGTCGTTGTAGCCCTCGACGTCCGCCTTTTGGGCGAAATACAGGTAACGCCGGTTGGCTTGGCTCTCGCCAGAAAATGCGTCCTTCAAGTTCTGCTCGGTCTTGCTCCCCTTTAACGCGGGCATCGCTCTTTCTCCCTAATGTCTTTGAGGCTCGTTTGCGAAAGATGGCAGCAATCCTGCCGCGGGACGGCGGTTCCGTCCCCTAGATGATGATAAATAGCCCAAGCCACGACCGCTGTCAATAGCCTAGAACGATTCTAGAAAATAATATACTGCCCTGAGTTTACGGGTTATGGCTGATCTGTTTTGACACGGATAACCACGTCGACGCGGGTCACTCTGGTGCCCGCGGGCGGCGCAGGCAGGTCGCCGACTTGGAGGTGTTCGCCCGGAATGTCTTCGAGCCCGCACGTGTCTTCGCGATAGAAGTGGTGGTGCTCATCAACATTGGTGTCGAAGTAGGAGCGGCCCGGCTCGACCACGACCTCGCGCAGCAGGCCAGCGGCCGTGAACTGGTGCAGGGCATTGTACACCGTGGCCAGTGAAATGCGCACGTTGGCGGCGCTCGCCTCGCCATGCAGATGCTCGGCGGTAAGGTGCCGGTTTCCCTTTTCGAACAACAGCTTGGCCAGCGCCAGACGCTGGCGCGTCGGGCGCAGACCGGCGCTCTTCAGACGTTCGATGATCGAGCTGTAGGGACGGTTGCTTGCCATGATGCTAATATAGTCAATTACGGTGCGGATAGAAGGGTTAAAACAGCCTCTTGCGGATTTTCTTGGAACTTGTTTAAAGCACAAAGAGGGAGATCAGTCCACCATGTGCGTTTCGTGTTTCTTCCTCGACTTCGCCGTTGCTTGCACAGCCAGCACCTGATGCTATAGTCCGGTCAGGGACGGTGCCGGACGGATGTCCTGCGCTGCGGTATGCTGTGACTCCACATGGGCGGTGAAGCGGGGATCCGTGACAATACGAAAAGGCAGCTTTAGCTACGAGGACCTGTTGCAGTGCGCCCATGGCGAGCTCTTTGGTCCGGGCAATGCCCAGTTGCCGCTGCCCCCCATGCTAATGGTCGATCGCATCACCAGGGTCAGCGCCGAGGGTGGCGAGCACGGCAAGGGCGAAATCGTTGCCGAGCTCGACATCAAGCCCGATCTCTGGTTCTTCGAAGGCCACTTCGAGAACGATCCGGTGATGCCGGGTTGTCTGGGCCTAGACGCCCTGTGGCAACTGCTCGGCTTCTTCCTGGGTTGGCTTGGGGCGTCTGGACGGGGCCGCGCCTTGGGGGTCGGCGAGGTCAAGCTGATGGGCCAGATTTTTCCGACGGCCAAGAAGGCGATCTACCAAGTCAACCTGAAACGCGTGATCATGCGCAAACTCGTGCTCGGCATCGCCGACGGTATCATAAGGGTGGACGGGGAGACCGTTTACCAGGCGAAGGACTTGAAGGTCGGCCTGTTCACCCCGCCGGAAGCGGCTTAGGGAACCGCCCATGCGACGCGTCGTCGTCACCGGTTTCGGCATCGTGTCGAGCATCGGCAACAACAAGCACGAAGTGCTGGACTCGCTGAAGGCCGGCCGATCAGGAATCGAGCGTTCGGAGGAGTACGCCGAACTCGGCTTCCGCAGCCATGTCCACGGGTCGATAAAACTCGACATAGAGTCTGTCTTGGACCGCAAATTGCGTCGCTTCATGGGTGACGGCGCAGCCTTCAACTACATCGCCATGAAAGAGGCGATCGGCGACGCGGGCCTGGAGAGCTCCGAGGTCTCGAACGAGCGGACCGGCCTCATCATGGGATCGGGCGGCAACTCGACCAAGGACTTGTCCCACGCCTTCGCGACGGCGCGGGAAAAGGGGCCGCGCAGAGTCGGCCCCTTCATGGTGCCGCGCGTCATGTCGAACACCAACTCGGCGACGCTCGCGGTCCCCTTCAGGATCAAGGGGGTCAACTATTCGATCACCTCGGCCTGCGCCACCAGCACCCATTGTATCGGCAACGGCATGGAGCTGATTCAGCTGGGCAAGCAGGACATCGTTTTTGCCGGCGGTGGCGAGGAGTTGTATTGGACCGCTTCGGTCCTTTTCGACGCAATGCCGGCGCTGTCTTCAGGCTACAACGATTCACCGACCCGGGCCTCGCGCGCATTCGACGTCGGGCGCGACGGCTTCGTCATTTCGGGCGGTGGCGGCGTGGTCGTGCTCGAGGAACTGGACCACGCGCTGGCGCGCGGCGCCAAGATCCATGCCGAGCTGGTCGGCTACGGCGCCACGTCCGACGGCTACGATATGGTCCAGCCGTCGGGTGAAGGGGCCGTGCGCTGCATGAAGATGGCCATCCAGTCGCTCGGCAATACGCCGGTCGACTACATCAACACCCACGGCACCTCGACCCCGATCGGCGACACCGTCGAACTCAAGGCGATCAAGGAGGTCTTCGGGGCGAACCTGCCAAAGATCAACTCGACCAAGTCCCTGACCGGCCACGCCCTGGGCGCCGCAGGCGTCAACGAGGCGATCTATTCCCTGCTCATGATGGAGCACAAGTTCATCGCCGCCTCGGCCAACATCGACGAGCTGGACCCGGAGGGCGAAGGCATGCCGATCGTGCGTGAGCGCGAGGACGAGGTCGAACTCAACTGTGTCGTCTCCAACAGCTTCGGCTTCGGCGGCACAAACGCTTCGCTGGCGCTCAAGCGCTACGAGCCGTGACCCGGAAGGAGCCAGTGTGGCACACACCGGCCGTGGGTTCCCGGCGCATTTGGCCGTCGACCCGGCCGCCTGGAACGTGCCACGAGCCCTGGCACAAGAGATCAAGGATGGAACGCTGACGTGAGCGCCAATTCGGCATTTATGGCGGGCAAACGCGGCCTCGTCATGGGAGTTGCGAACGACCACTCGATCGCCTGGGGTATCGCGACCGCGCTCCGCGCCGAGGGGGCCGAGCTGGCGTTCACCTACCAGGGCGAGGCCTTCGGGAAGCGTGTCCGGCCCCTGGCCGGCTCGCTCGGATCGAACCTGGTCCTGCCCTGCGACGTCGAGGACGACGGCACGATCGACCGGGTCTTCGAGGAGATCGACAAGGCCTGGGGCAAGCTGGACTTCTTGGTGCATGCCATCGCCTACTCGGACAAGGAGGAGCTGAAGGGCCGCTATCTGAGTACGACCCGTAGCAACTTCGCCCGTACGCTGGCGATCTCCTGCTATTCGTTCACGGCACTGGCCCGCCGCGCCCAGCCGCTGATGGCCGAGGGCGGCAGCCTGGTCACCCTGTCGTATCTGGGCGCCCAGCGGGTGACGCCGAACTACAATGTCATGGGCGTGGCCAAGGCGGCGCTCGAGGCCAGCGTGCGCTACCTGGCGGCCGACCTGGGCGCCCAGGGCGTCAGGGTCAATGCGATCTCGGCCGGCCCCATGCGCACTCTCGCCGGTTCGGCGATCGCCGACGCCCGCTTCGTGTACCGCTGGAACCAGGACCACGCGCCGCTGAGGCGCAACGTGCTGCTGACCGAGGTCGGCGCGGCCGGGCTCTATCTGCTGTCGGACCTGTCGCTCGGCGTAACGGGCGAGGTGCATCACGTCGATGCCGGCTACAACGTGATCGGCATCCCGTCACCGGCCCGCCTGGCGGACGGCTGAGGCCGGACCGTTTTCTCCATCGAGGGGGGCGATCGCCGACGCGATCCTGTCCGGGGCATCGCTAATCAGGCAATCGACCTCGCGTGCGATCAGTTCGCGCGCGCGCCGCTTCTGGTTGACCGTGAAGGCCGCCACCAGGTAGCCAGCACGCTTGATCTCGGCCACGAATGGCGGGTTCAGAACCTTGCTGCTGAGATGAAACGAGGCGCAGCCAAGGGCCTCGAGCGCCGTCTGCCAATCGGACGGCACCTTGAAAGCGATGAGCGCACGTGGCCAGTCCGGCCGCAACACCCGCGCCACGGCCAGGCTCATCCGGCTGAAGCTGCTGATCATCGGCGGCCGCCGTCTCCGGCCGAGTCCCGCGGCGACCACATCCAGTACGGCCTGGGCGGTCTCCACATCGCGCCCCGGCGTCGATTTGATCTCGATATTGGCGCCGAGGCCCAGGTCCCACACGAGATCCAGCGCCGCATCGAGGGTGGGCACGGGCTCGCCGGCGAAATCCGGCGAGAACCAGCGACCGGCATCGAGCCCTTTGACCCGGCTGTAGGGCGTCCGGGCCATAAGGGCGTCCACGCCGGTCAGCCGTTTCAGGTTGTCGTCGTGGAACAGGACCGGCCGGCCGTCGCCGGTGAGCATGACGTCGAACTCGACCCAAGTGGCCCCCAGGTCAGCGGCCTTCCGGATCGACGCGAGCGTGTTCTCCGGCGCCCAGGCGGCCGCGCCGCGATGGCCCATCACGCGCGGCAGTTCAAGGTACATGCCACCTCCAAGGACGGAACGGTCCGCCGGGACTCGCGACACCGGGCGGCCCGCTTGGTGGCCGCCCGGTGGAAGCGGATCAGTGCGCCCTGCCGTGGTCAAGCAAGAGCCGAGCGGTGGCCTAGCCGGCCGCCGCCTGCAGGTCCTGGCCGGTCGCCTGGTCGACCGCCTTCATGGACAGCTTGACCTTGCCCCGGTCGTCGATGCCGATGCACTTCACCTTCACCGTATCGCCTTCCTGGACGATCTCGCCGACCGTCTTGACCCTGTGGGGCGCCAACTCGCTGATATGCACCAAGCCGTCCCGGGGTCCCATGAAGTTCACGAAGGCGCCGAAGTCCACGACCTTGACCACCTTGCCGGAATAGATCTCACCGACCTCCGGCTCGGCGGTGATCGACTTGATCCAGTCGATCGCCTTCTGGGCCTGGTCCTGGTCCACGGCCGCCACCTTGATCGTCCCGTCGTCCTCGATGTCGATCTTGGCGCCCGTGGTCTCGGTGATCTCGCGGATCACCTTGCCGCCCGTGCCGATCACCTCGCGAATCTTCTCGCGTGGGATGGAGATCACGGTGATACGCGGCGCGTTCTCCGAGACACCCTCGCGTGCACTGGTGAGTGCCTTGGCCATCTCGTTCAGGATGTGAAGGCGACCCTCGCGGGCTTGGTTCAGGGCGATTTGCATGATTTCGGCGGTGATCGAGGTGATCTTGATGTCCATCTGCAACGAGGTCACCCCTTGGTCCGTACCGGCCACCTTGAAGTCCATGTCTCCCAGGTGGTCCTCGTCGCCCAGAATGTCGGACAGCACGGCAAAGTCGTCGTCTTCCTTGATCAAGCCCATGGCGATGCCGGCGATCGGCCGGGACAAGGGCACACCAGCATCCATCAGCGCCAGCGACGACCCGCAGACCGTGGCCATGGAGGAGGAGCCGTTGGACTCGGTGATCTCGGAGACCACGCGGATGGTGTAGGGAAAGTCCTCCTTGTTCGGCAACACCGGCCGCACTGCGCGCCACGCCAGCTTGCCATGACCCACCTCGCGCCGTCCCGGCGGGATCATGCGCTTGGCCTCGCCGACGGAATAGGGCGGAAAGTTGTAGTGCAGCATGAAGTATTCCCGGTAGTCGCCTTCCAAGGCATCGATGATCTGTTCGTCCTGACCGGTGCCCAGCGTGGTGGTGACCAGCGCCTGGGTCTCGCCGCGGGTGAACAGCGCCGACCCGTGGGTACGCGGCAGCACACCGACTTCGCAGACGATCGGGCGCACGTCCGAAGTCGTGCGGCCGTCGATGCGCTTGCGGGTCTTGAGGATGTTTCCGCGGACGATGTCGCTTTCCAAGGCCTTGAGGACGCCGGGCGCGACCGCCAGCGCGTCCGAGTCGTCGCCCAAGAGCTCACGCCCGGCTTCCTTGGCCGCCCCGACCTTCTCGTGGCGCAGCATCTTGTCAGGCTCCTGATAGGCCTCGGCGAGCTGTGCGGCGATCCCCCGGCTCAGCCTTTCGCGCACGGCCTCGACCTCGGGCGCCGGCGCGGGAACATCCATAGGCTCCTTGGCGCAGTCCTCGGCCAAACTGATGATGAGGTCGATCACCGGCTGCATCTGTTCGTGGCCGAACGTGACCGCGCCCAGCATGACCTCTTCGGAGAGCTCCTGGGCCTCGGACTCGACCATCAGCACGCCCTCGCGCGTGCCGGCCACAATCAGATCCAGCTGGGTGGACGGAAGCTCGTCCTGTCGCGGATTGAGCATGTATTCGCCGTCCTTGTACCCGACCCGGCAACCGCCGATCGGCCCGAGGAACGGCAGGCCTGAAAGGGTCAGGGCCGCCGAAGTACCGATCATGGCCGCGATATCGGGATTGTTCTCCAGGTCGTGGCTGAGCACGGTACAGATGACCTGGGTCTCGTTCCGATAGCCCTTGGCGAAAAGCGGCCGGATCGGACGGTCGATGAGCCGGGAGGTCAGGGTCTCCTTCTCCGATGGCCGGCCCTCGCGTTTGAAGAAGCCGCCTGGAATCTTGCCGGCGGCAAAGGTCTTTTCCTGGTAGTTCACGGTGAGCGGGAAGAAGTCGATGCCCTCCCGCGGCTCGTTGGCGCCGACAGCGGTGCAGAGCACCACCGTATCGCCGTAGGTGACGACGACCGCGCCATCGGCCTGCCGGGCGATTCGACCGGATTCCAGCACCAACGGGCGCCCGCCCCAGTCGATTTCCTTGCGAAAGATGTTAAACATGTTCCTTTGGTCCTTCCAACCTCGGCCGTCTTGCCATAGCCGGACCCGCGAAAAAGGCGCGGTCGCGGCGCTCGGGAAAACGCAGTTCCCCGGCCACCGCGCCGTTTTCGTCGGCCCGGCCGTCTCGCCCGATCGCACCGGCCTGTATGCGATCGGATCCTTGATTTCGTGTTTCGATGGGGTTCACCCGCACCTGCCCTCGGCCGCGTCCGGCGGTCCAGCGCTGGCTGGTCCCGGACACGTGCAGCGCCTCGTTAGCGACGCAGGCCCAAGCGTTGGATCAAGGCGTCGTAGCGCGGCTTCTCCTTGCGCTTCAGGTAGTCCAGCATTCGCCGGCGCTGCCCGACCATGATCAACAGGCCGCGGCGTGAGTGAAAATCTTTTTTGTGCGTCTTGAGGTGTTCGGTCAGGTTGGTGATCCGTTCGGTCAAGATCGCCACCTGGACTTCGGGCGACCCGGTATCGCCTACGTGGGTCGCAAATTCGTTAATAACCTCGTTCTTCCGCTCAGCGGTGATCGACATCGTGATCGTTCCCTAACGTTAAAGATTCAAGACCCGCACCGGACGAATTCCGCCGTCCTCGAAACGGGCCAACGCCACAGGTCTGCCCGCCGACATGGCGCAGATCGTGGCCCCGCTTGTGAGATCGCGGACCCGCTCGCGGTGAGCGCGCGCCAAGAAAGACACTGCTTGGCCGCGACGCAGGCAATTCGCCTCGGTTTCCGTCAAGTCCAACGCCGGGATGTCGTCCAGCGCGGCCTCGACCGGGAGCAGATGCTCAGAAGCGGCGGCACTATGCCCCAGGGCATCGAGAGATTCCAGCGAAATCGCATCGCGCTCGGAAAAGGGCCCGACCGCTGTCCGGCGCAGCACGACGATATGCGCCGGGCTGTCCAGCGACCTCCCGATATCGCGTGCCAGCGACCTCATGTAGGCCCCTTTTCCGCAGCGAACCTCGAAAGTCGCATGGTCGGCGTCGTCCAGCGATACCAGCTCGAGACGCTCGATCAGCACTCGGCGCGGTCCAAGCTCGAAGTCGGCCTCCCTCCGGGCCAAGTCGTAGGCGCGCTGGCCGGCGATCTTGACCGCCGAGTAGGTCGGCGGCACCTGGTCTATGACTCCCTGAAATCCAAGCAAAACCTCCTCGATCTCGGCGGCGGCCGGACGCCGGTTGCCCTCCTCGATCACCTCGCCCTCGGCATCGTCCGTGCTCGTGGCCTGGCCCCAGCGCAGCGTGAAGCGGTAGGCTTTCATGCCGTCCATGACATAAGCGACGGTCTTGGTCGCCTCGCCCAGCGCGATGGGCAGCAGGCCTGTGGCAAGGGGATCCAGCGTGCCGCCGTGCCCGGCCTTCTTCGCGTCGAGGGCCCGGCGGACCCTGCCGACGACCCGGGTGGAGGTCATGCCGACCGGCTTGTCGATGACGATCCAGCCGTTAACCGATTTACCGCGGCGTCTACGCGTCATGACCCCCATCCTCATCGCCCGGGGGCGGCACGTCACGGCGCACCCGGGCCCTCGCCAGAAGGCCCTCCATCCGCGCAGCGTGATCGAATGAGAGATCCGCTGCGAACGTCAGACGCGGCGTATGGCGTAACGAAATTTCGCGGCCGAGCTCGCCACGCAGGAAGCGCGACGCCCGGTTCAGCGTGTTGACGGTCGTCTGCAGATCCACACCTCCCAGCGGGGTAACGAAGACCGTGGCGTTCCGCAGGTCGGGGCTCACCTTGACTTCAGTTACCGTTATGTTGGCCTCGGCCACGGCCGGATCGCCCAGGCAACCGCGGCCCAGGACGCGCACCAAAGCGTGGCGCAGCTCCTCTCCGACGCGCAACTGACGCAGGCTCGGGGTCGCGCCCCGGCTCCGAACCATATTCCGTCTCCGACTGAAGTTCGATCGCCGCCAACGGGCCGGCCTAGAGGGCCCGGGCCACCTCTTCGACCTCGTAGCATTCGATCCGGTCGCCGGCCTGGATGTCGTGATAATTCTCGAAGGCCATGCCGCACTCATAGCCTTCCTTGACTTCCTTGACCTCGTCCTTGAAGCGGCGCAGGGTCTTCAGCGTACCGTCGTGAATGACCACGTCGTCGCGCAGGAGGCGCACCTTGGCGCCCCGCTTGACCAGCCCCTCGGTCACCATGCAGCCGGCGACCTTGCCGACCTTGGTAATATTGAAGACCTCGCGGATCTCGGCGTACCCGAGGAACTTCTCGCGCTGCTGCGGTGCGAGCAGGCCGGACAGCGCCGCCTTCAGGTCATCCAGAACATTGTAGATGATCGAATAATAGCGGATATCGACATTGTCCCGGCGCGCCATGTCCCGCGCCTGCGGGTTGGCCCGCACGTTGAAACCAATAACCGTCGCGTCGGTTGCGTTCGCCAGGGTGACGTCCGACTCGTTGATACCGCCGACCGCGGCGTGCAGCACTCGGATCTTGACTTCCTCGTTGCCCATCTTCTCCAGGCTGCTGTTGATCGCCTCGAGCGAGCCGTGCACGTCGGATTTCACGACCACGGGCAGTTCCTTGACCTCGCCCTCCTTGATTCTCGACAGCATCTGCTCGAGGCTGCCGCGCCCCTGGGCGGCGATCGAGGTGTCGCGCTTGGCACCGGCCCGGAAAGAGGCGATCTCGCGGGCGCGGCTCTCGTTCTCGACGACTACGAAATCGTCGCCGGCGAAGGGCGTGCCGTTCAAGCCCAGCACCTCGACCGGCACCGCCGGACCCGCCTCTTCCAGGCTCTCACCGCGCTCGTTGACCAGTGCGCGCACCCGGCCCCATTCGCTGCCGGTCACGAAGATGTCGCCCACCTTGAGCGTCCCGCGCTGCACCAGGACCGTAGCCACGGACCCGCGGCCGCGCTCGACCTTGGCCTCGATGACGATACCCTCGGCGCTGCGGGCCGGGTTCGCCGTCAGCTCGAGTAGTTCAGCCTGCAGAAGGATGGCTTCCTGCAGCTTGTCCAGGTTCTGCTTTTCCTTGGCCGAGACCTCGATCGCCAGGACCTCGCCCCCCAGGTCCTCGACCACCAGGTCGTGCTGCAGCAGGCCCTGCTTGACCCGATCGGAATCAGCCTCCGGCCTGTCGATCTTGTTGATCGCCACGATGATCGGCACCTTGGCGGCCTTGGCGTGGTTGATGGCCTCGATCGTCTGGTCCTTGATGCCGTCGTCGGCGGCCACGACCAGGACGACGATGTCCGTCACGTTGGCACCGCGCGAACGCATCTCGGTAAAGGCAGCATGGCCCGGGGTGTCGATGAAGGTGATCTTGTCACCAGAGCCGAGCATCACCTGATAGGCGCCGATGTGCTGGGTGATGCCGCCGGCTTCGTGCGCGGCAACGTCGGTCTCGCGCAATGCGTCCAGCAGCGAGGTCTTACCGTGGTCGACATGGCCCATGATGGTCACGACCGGCGGCCGCGGCGCCACTTCACCCGCCTCGTCCGGCGCTCCCTTCAAACCCAGCTCCACATCCGACGCGGCAACTCGCTTGAACCGATGGCCGAACTCCTCGACCACCAGCTCGGCGGTATCGGCGTCGACCAGTTGGTTGATCGTCGCCATCACATCCATCTTCATCAGCGCCTTGATCACCTCGGTGCCGCGCTCGGCCATGCGATTGGCCAGTTCCTGCACCGTGATCGTCTCGGGCACGACCACGTCACGAATGACCTTGTGCGGCAACTGGTGCGCCTGTCGTTCCTGCGCGGCGCGGAGCTTCTCCTGGCGCCGACGGACCGAGGCCAGCGAACGCACGCGCTCTCGATCTCCCCCGTCCAGCGCTTGGGTAATGGTGAGCTTGCCGTGGCGCCGGCGCTGCTGACCGCGCCGCGTTGGACTCGGCTTGGGTGCCGCCGACTTGCGTTTGACGCGGCCGCCCAGTTCCTCTTCGAGGTCGGATTTGCCGACGGGCTTCGGTTCGGCGGCGGACCGGGGCGTAGTCTCGCGGACCGGTTCGGGGACAACAATCTCGGCGGCCACAGTCTCTGGGGCCGGGGGCGCCGCCGCCGCCTCTGGGGAGACGACCGCTTCGGCCTTGGCTTCGGCCTCGCGCTTGGCGGCTTCCTCGGCCTGGCGCTTGGCCTCCTCCTCGGCAAGGCGGGCGGCTTCGGCCGCCTCCCGCACCCGACGCTGCTCCTCCTCCAGCTTTGCGCTCTCCAAGGCGTGCAGTCGCGCCGCGCGCTCGTGATCGGTCAGATGGCGCACCGCCTCCGCCGCGGCCTCGAAGTTCCTTTCCAGCGTTTCGACCGCGGTCGCGCCGGCTGCCTGGTCCACTCCGGCAGGCGGGGCAACAACTTCGGTCATGCGGCCTTCGGCCCCGGGCGCGAAGGTGCGCTTGCGCTTGACCTCGACCATGACCGTCTTTGAGCGCCCGTGACTGAAGCTTTGCCGGACCTGCCCGGTCTCGACGGTCTTCTTGAGCTCGAGCCGGCCTGGCCGGTTCAGCTTCAAGGGTTTCTTCTCTTTGCTTGTCGTCATATCACTCAAGCGCTCACGCCTTGGTATCGGTGTTTTCAATGCCGGCAGCCGCGCTCAACCGCGCCACTTCCGAGATGAAGCGGTCCGCCAGAGTGCCGGGCGCCAAGACCACATGCACCGCCGCGTCCCGCCCTTGAACCCGGCCCAACTCCCCAGCGGTAAAAACCTCCACGACCGGCAGGCCCGGCATTGCCGATTCGGCCAAGGCGGACATCTTCCGCCGTCCGCCCGGGGCCGCATCAACCGCCTGAATCAAGGCCGCGGCCCGTCCGGCAGCCAGCCTCAACCTGACCCGCTCGTAGCCGGCGGTCACCAACCCCGCCCGTCGTGCTAGACCGATCAGATCGAGGCAGCGCTGACGCAATGCCCCGACCACCTGCTCGGCCAAGTCGCCCGGCACGCTGACCGACGCTCTTGCCGCCCGGGCGAATAGGTTGCGCCCACAGGCTCTGTCTATCATATCGCGCCGCGGCAAACACCACAAACCACGGCCCGGCAACTTGCCGGCGAGATCCAGCACCACGCCGCCATCGGGAGCCACGACAAACCGCAGCAGGTCGCGCATTTCGCGAAGTTCTCCGCTGGCGATACAGCGTCTGGTCGAAGTTCGCCCTCCATCCGCGCCGGCTTCTGCGGGCTGCGGAGCACTTCGCCGCCGGGTCAAGGTCGCCGTCATGGCTCCTCCGCTCAGTCCTGCTTGGCCTCGGCGAGGTCGTCTTCGGCCGGCTCCGTCGTCGCCGAACCCTCGCCATCGCCCGCCGGTTCGCCCTCGACCACGGGCTCGTCGTCGAACCAATGGGCGCGTGCGGCCATGATGATTGCGTTGGCTTCCTCCACTCCCGGGGCCTGTTCGCCGAGTATTTCGATCAGCTCGTCGCTGGCCAGGTCCCCCAGATCGTCGAGGGTTCTGATCTCGTTCTTGCCGAGCGTGGCCGACATAGCCGCATTCACGCCCTCGAGCGCAGCCACCTCGTCCGTCACGCCGAGAGCACGGCGCTCCTCGTCGAACTTGCGGTCCTGTTCTTCGAGGAAGGTCCGGGCGCGCATGCGCAGCTCTTCGGCGACCTCCTCGTCGAATCCCTCGATTTCGGCCAGTTCCTGAAGCGGGACGAAGGCAACTTGCTCAAGACTGACAAAGCCTTCCGCCAACAGCAGATGGGCGATGACATCATCCACGTCAAGGGCGTCTATGAACATCTGTGAGCGTGCGCGGATCTCCTCCTGGCGACGACGCGACTCCTCCTCCTCTGTCAGAATGTCGATCTCCCATCCCGACAGTTGCGAAGCGAGACGTACGTTCTGGCCACGCCTGCCGATCGCGAGAGACAGCTGATCGTCGGGAACGACGACCTCGATCCGGCCCTGCTCCTCGTCGAGCACCACCTTGGTCACCTCCGCCGGCGCCAGGGCGTTGACCACGAAGGTAGCCGTATCCGGCGACCACGGGATGATGTCGATCTTCTCACCCTGCAACTCGCTAACCACCGCCTGAACGCGGCTGCCGCGCATGCCGACACAGGCGCCGACCGGATCGATCGCCGAATCGTGCGAGATCACCGCGATCTTGGCCCGACTGCCCGGGTCGCGGGCGACCGCCTTGATCTCTATGATGCTGTCGTAAATCTCCGGAACCTCCTGGGCGAACAGCTTCGCCATGAACTGCGGATGCGAGCGGGACAGGAAGATCTGCGGTCCGCGGGCCTCCTCGCGCACGTCGTATATATAGGCGCGTACGCGGTCACCGGTCCTGAAGGACTCTCGCGGCAGCGATTCGTCGCGGCGCATCAAGCCCTCGGCCCGACCGAGGTCGACTGTGACGTTGCCGAACTCGTTGCGCTTGACGATGCCGTTGACGATCTCGCCCACCCTGTCCTTGTATTCCTCGTACTGCCGCGCGCGTTCGGCCTCGCGTACCTTCTGGACGATGACCTGCTTGGCGGTCTGGGCAGCGATACGGCCCAAATCGATGGGCGGCAGCTCCTCGACGATGAACTCCCCCAACTGGATCCCGGGCTCGCGCGTTTCCGCTTCGTCCAGGCTAAGCTGGGTAAACTCGCTCTCGACCTCCTCGACGACCTCTCGGAATCGGCGCAACCCGATCTCGCCGGTTTTGCGATCGATCTCGGCGCGAATGTCGTGTTCGTGACCGTACTTTGCGCGGCCGGCCTTGCTGATTGCCTGCTCCATGGCTTCGAGCACCTCGTCGCGCTCGATGCTCTTCTCGCGGGCGACCGCATCGGCGACCTGCAGAAGTTCGGTTCTGGAAAGGGCGGTTGTATCCATTGCTGCTATCCGGATCCCCGTTTGTTCTCTTTCGGCTCAGACCTTAGCTCTGCGCCTGACTGGCCGCGAGCAAATCATCGGTGAGCACCAGTTTTGCCTTCGCCATGTCAGCGAACGGCAGGGCAAAATCGCCGCTCTCGGTCGCGAGGCGCACCAAGTCGCCATCCAGCCCGAGAAGACGGCCGTTGAAGCGCCGGCGGCCCTCGATCGGCATGCGCATCTCTATGCGGGCGGCAAAGCCGGCAAACCGCTCGAAGTCGCCGCGGCGCGTCAGCGGCCGGTCGATGCCGGGTGAGCTCGCCTCGAGCACGTAGGTCTCGGCAATCGGATCGGCCACATCGAGAATCGCCTCGACCGCGCGGCTCACGCCGGCACAGTCATCAGCGGTCATGCCGCCACCGTCGTGGCGCTCTACCATGACCTGCAGTTTTGCACGCCGCTCGCCGGATAGCTGAACCCGCACAATATCGTAACCCATCTCGGCGAGCGACGGGGCGATCAAGCGTTCGACCTCCGCCGCCTTGCCCTCGCTGGTTCTGGCGAGGACCGGCCCGCCTGCCGGGAAGGCCTCGGACACGCGACGTCTCCCTCCCCAGTGTAGCGTAAAAAAAAAGTGGGCCGCTGGCCCACCGTTCGTGAGAGCCCGACATGGCGTCATCGTCGATCGCCACGCCAACCCTTATGGTCGGCGGCAATCTACGCTTAACCTTGCCGTCCCGCAAGGATTTTCTCTCCGGGCGCCGCTCGGCCCCAAGGTGCTAGGCCGCGCCACGCCGTCGGCGGACAAACCTTAGATAGGTCGGCGCCAAGCCTTCGCCAAGCGCCTTCAATTCGTAGCGCGAGGCCGGCCAGTCCGCGGGTCGCTCGCGCCAATCACCCGGCCCAGAGGCCAGCCACCGGAACGCCGGGTGCGCTGTCGCCACCTCGAGCATCCAACGCAGATAGTCTGCGTGGTCCGTCGCCATGCGCAATTCCGCGCCGTCCTTCATGACGCTCGCCAAGCGGTCCAGCAACGCGGCCTGAACGATGCGGCGCTTGTGGTGGCGCTGCTTGGGCCAGGGATCAGGAAAGAGAACGAAGACCCGGGACAGTGAATTCTCAGGCAGGACATCGAGTAGGTCCCGCCCGTCACCCTGAAAAACGCGAACATTGGCCAATTGCAACGCATCAGTCCGCCTGAGCAGTGCGGCGATCCCGTTGACAAAAACCTCGGCGCCGAGAAACGCGACCTCCGGATGTTGGGCGGCCTGCCAGGCCAGGTGTTCGCCAGCCCCAAAGCCGATCTCGAGCCAGACCTGGCCCGGCATGCCGCCGAAGAGCTCCGCCGGGTCGATCGGCCCGCCGGAGGCCGGCGGCGTGACCTGCAAGCGGGGCAGCAGAGTCTCCAGTAGGGTCTTCAACCCCCGGCGCAGGGGGCGGCCACGACGGCGGCCGTGGGTATTGCGCCGCGGAGAGCCCGATCGCCCCGACGACGCGCCGGATCCGCCACGCCTGCCGGTCATGACACCGGCGACCTCTACGCGCCGAAGGCGGACCTCAGATCCTCGACCAAGTCCAGGGCCTCCCAGGAAAAGCCGCCATCGGGATCCGGCGCCCGGCCGAAATGTCCATAAGCCGCAGTGCGCGCGTATACCGGCCGGCTGAGTGCCAAGCACTCGCGGATACCGCGCGGCGAGAGGTCCACCATCTCCTGAAGCGTGGCGGACAACCTGTCTTCGTCGACCCGACCGGTCCGGTGGGTGTTGACATAGACCGAAAGGGGCCTGGAAACGCCGATCGCATAGGACAGCTGGATGGTACAGCGCTCCGCCAAATCCGCCGCGACCACATTCTTGGCCAGATAGCGCGCCGCGTAAGCGGCCGAGCGGTCGACCTTGGTGGGATCCTTTCCGGAAAAGGCGCCGCCGCCGTGGGGCGCCGCACCCCCATAGGTGTCGACTATGATCTTGCGCCCGGTCAGGCCGCAGTCGCCGTCCGGCCCGCCAATCACGAATCGCCCGGTCGGGTTCACGTAGAACTCCTCCTCCGGGCACATCCACCCCTCGGGCAACACGTTGACTACGTGGGGGCGAACGATCTCGCGAACCTCTGCCTGATCGAGCGTATCGCTGTGCTGGGTCGACACCACGATCGAACTGGCCCGTATCGGCTTGCCGTCCAGATACTCAAGCGTGACCTGGCTCTTGGCATCGGGTCCGAGTCCCGGTTCAGCGCCCGAGTGGCGCGCCTCAGCGAGCGACCGCAAGATGCTGTGCGACAGGTGGATCGGCGCCGGCATCAACTGTTCGGTCTCGCGGCACGCGTAGCCGAACATGATCCCCTGATCGCCCGCACCTTCATCCTTGTTGCCGGACGCATCCACTCCCAAGGCGATATCGGTGGACTGTTCGTGAATGTGGTTCTCGACGAGGGCATTGCGCCAGTGAAAACCGTCCTGCTCGTAACCGATATCCTTCACGGCGTGGCGGGCAACCTCTTCGATGAGCTCCGCGGTCACCGCGGCCGGCCCGCGCACCTCGCCCCCCAGGACGATGCGGTTCGTTGTGGCCATAGTTTCTACTGCCACGCGAGCGTGTGGGTCTTGGGTAAGATAGCTATCGACAATGGCATCCGAGATCCGGTCGCAAACCTTGTCCGGATGACCTTCTGCGACAGATTCGCTGGTAAACAGAAACTTCCCCATACGCACGCCCTACTCCATCGCGCTGCCGCAGACCGGCCGCCCCGGAACAGGGCGCCCATTCTTGAGACAGCCCCGCGCCGTTGTTCGTCCGCCCCGGGTCATAAGTGTCGGCGACCGAGTACGTTCCAGCCGCACGGCATGTTGCCGTCTTGGGAAAATTCCCGTCAAGCACATTCGCTGGCGGCGACCCGGATCGTTAGGAACCCTGCTACAGGCCAGCGACCTCGGAGGCGGCCAGCCCGGCGGGCGCCTTTACTCTTTGCCGGCTTCGCCCGCTGCGAGGGCCTTGACCATCTCGAACAGGCGCTTGCGCACAGCCGGATTATGGATCTTGTAATAGGCTCGCACCAACTCCAGCGTCTCGCGCTTGGCCATGGGACTCGGCTCGACATCCACCGGCTCCATCCGGCCGCGCGACTGCCCGGGCGATCGAGCCGCGACCTCTTCCGACATGTCATCGAAAAAGAACCCCACGGGCACATCGAGCACCCGTGAAAGATCGAACAAACGGCTGGCCCCTATTCGGTTGGAGCCGCGCTCGTATTTCTGGACCTGTTGAAAAGTCAGGCCGATCGCCGCTCCCAGCTTCTCCTGACTCAGGCCCAATAGTGTACGGCGCAGACGCAACCGCCGGCCGACATGCACATCCACTGGGTTTGGCACGCCGGTTCCGCGGCCCACACCGCTCTCCCCCCCTCTCACCATTTGGATAGGCTCCTTGGCTACAATCCTGGAACAGATCGCTTGGTTCTAGGCATACCATGGTATTCCGGTCAATAGCGTAAAGCGCTTCGAGTCCAAATCCGCCAAGAAATATTGTCAGGAATTGTAAAATAACCGCAATACAAAGGCCGGCACCGCGAAAATCGCAATGAGAATTAGAACCATCCAATTGCCGACCCGCGAATAAAGCGTCCTACCGTCGGCCGGACGCGGCAGGGGCGAATCGATCACGCCAACACGGTTGAGCCCAAGGCGATGGAGCGCGCGTCCATAGCTGTCGACAACCGCCGAGATCCCCGTATTGGCGACCCGCACGGCGGGCAGACCCTCCTCGACGGCGCGCAGCCGGACGCTCGCAAAGTGCTGATAGGGGCCCGAACTGGTGCCGAACCATGCATCGTTCGTCACGTTGAGCAGCCAGGCCGGCCGTCTGTCGGGCTCGGTCACCTGCCCGGGAAAGATCACCTCATAACAGATCAGCGGGCCGACCGGCGGCAAGCCCGGCAACTCGAGCGTCCGCGGACCCGGTCCGGGACTGAAATCGATGCGGCCCTGGGTCAGCTTGGCGAACCCGAACAACGATCTGTAAGGTATGTACTCGCCGAATGGAACCAAGTGGAACTTGTCGTAGGTGCCGCGGATCTCGCCCGAGGAGTCGAGAGCGTGCAACGAATTCCACAAGCGCAGTCGGCCGGCGCTCGCCGAACGGCGCACCGCACCCGACAGCATCAGACCGCCGCGCGGCACGATCTGGGCGAGCACGCGCCTCAGGTCCGGGTCGTCCGCCAAGCTGTAGGTGATCGCCGTTTCCGACCAGACGATATGGGTGATGTCGTCCGTGGTCTTGCGGGCGCTCATGGTCATTTGGTCAGCTATGTTTTGGCTGCGCAGCTGGGCCTTCCACTTGCTCGACTGATCGATGCCGGGTTGTACCAGCCGCAACATGACACCGGGCACCGTGTTGCTGCCGGGAACGGGCGCCGCGGCCAAACGCAACGCGCCCCCGGACCACACCAGCGCCAGCGCCAACAAGCTGACACAGGTCGGCACCCACCGCTTCAACGGGCGCGCGGCGGCGTCGCCCAAGGTCGAAGGCGCCGCCGAGGCCAGCACGGTGACCAGCGAGAGGCCCCAGACGCCGGTGAGCGCCCCGAGTTGAAGCATGGCGTCGGAGAACACCCAGACACTGCCGATCAGGTTCCATGGGAAGCCGGTGAAGAGCCAGGATCGCACCCATTCCGTGGCGAGCCAAGCCGCTGCCAAGAGCAGCACCCGGCCCAGGCCGCGGCAACGGCTGGCCCAAACCGCCAGGGCGGCGAAGCCCGGGAACAGGCCCACCCCAGCGGCAAGCGCTCCCACGGCCAAGGGAATCAGC
>CAMYMY010000016.1 GCA_947259625.1 uncultured Kiloniellales bacterium
CCGGATTCGAACCGGGGACCCCTTGTCCCCCAGACAAGTGCGCTACCAGACTGCGCCACGCTCCGACTGTCTGCGCCGGCAACAGGCCCGCAATAAAGGGTACCGGCGCGCGCCCTATATACGCGGCCCCTCGAGGCATGGCAATGGCCGCGCCGCAAAGACCGCGAGGCCTAGCCTGCGATCTGTACCAGGCCCCAGATCACTTTCCGGACGATCGCAGCAGGTCCCGCAGTTCGATCAGCTCGCCCAGCAGGGCTTCGAGCTCGGCGCGCCGCGCATCGGCGGGCTGGCCGCCGCGTTCCCCCGCCGGCCGGGTCGCGGCCGGCGTGGCTGTCGCGCCGTTGCCGTTGCCGGTCTTGCCCCGGCTTTCGCGCAACAGGCGCTGCACGCCCTTGATCGTGTAGCCGTCGCCATACAGCAAATCGCGAATGCGGCGCAGCAGGGCGACGTCTTCGGGCCGGTAGTAGCGGCGCCCGCCGCCGCGCTTGAGCGGTCGAATCTGGGCGAATTTGGTCTCCCAGAACCGCAGCACATGCTGCGGCACCTCGAGCTGCTGCGAAACCTCGCTGATGGTCCGAAATGCGGCGGCTGATTTGCCGTTCGTGCGGGTTGCTGGCATCGTCACTCAAAGGGTCCCGGGCGCGGGCGTCGTGTTTCGGACCGCTATTCGCCTGGCGCCGGCAACAGTTCCTCGTTGATCTGGTTCTTCAGCACGTGCGAGGCGCGGAACACCAGAACGCGCCGCGGCAGTATCGGGACCTCCTCGCCGGTCTTCGGGTTGCGGCCGATGCGTTGTCCCTTCTGCCGCACGGAGAAGCTGCCGAACGAAGAGATCTTGACGATCTCGCCGTGCTCCAGGGCGACGGCGATTTCGTTCAGGATCGTTTCCACTAAATCGGCCGATTCGTTTCGCGAGAGCCCCACCTCTTGATATACCGCCTCGCTCAGGTCGGCGCGCGTGACCGTGTGCCCGGTCATGTCTCCCCCTCCTTGTCGTTGTGGCAAAAGGGTAGCCCAAGCCCGACAGGGGGTCAATTAATCGCGCGGCCTTAGGAAGATGTCCGCCATCCTTGATACATGGTCGAAGACGGCCGGCGACGGCGGCTACCAGCGGACCAGGGCGGACCCCCAGGTAAAGCCCCCGCCCATGGCCTCCATGAGCACGAGGTCGCCCTGGCGGATGCGGCCGTCCGAGACCGCCTCGCAGAGCGCCAGAGGTATCGAGGCGGCCGAGGTGTTGGCATGCCGGTCCACGGTCACGACCACCCTGTCCCGCGGCAGGTTGAGGCGATGGCCCATGGATTCGATGATCCGCAGGTTGGCTTGATGCGGCACCAGCCAATCGATGTCCCCTGGCGTCAGATCGTTGGCCTCGAGCGCGGCATCGATGGCCTCGGCCATGCGCACCACGGCGTGGCGGTAGACCTCGCGCCCCTCCATGTGGACGACGCCGGTGGTCCGTGTCGTGGACGGGCCGCCGTCGACATAGAGGGCGTCGTGATGCCTGCCGTCGGAGTAGATATGGGTCGACAAGACGCCGCGATCCGTCGCCTCGCCCCGGCCCTCGCCTGCGCACAGCAGCACCGCCCCGGCCCCGTCGCCGAACAGCACGCAGGTCCCGCGGTCCTTCCAGTCCAGAATCCGCGAGAAGGTCTCCGCCCCGATCACCAGCACCGACCTCGCCTGTCCGCAGCGGATGAAATTGTCGGCCACGGCCAAAGCATAGATAAACCCGCTGCACACCGCCTGAACGTCAAAGGCGGCGCCGCGGGTCATGCCCAGGCGCGCCTGGATCCGGGTCGCCGTGGCCGGGAAGGTCTCGTCCGGCGTGGCGGTCGCACAAACGATCAGATCCAGATCGTCGGGAGCAAGCCCGGCCTGCTCCATGGCGGCCTGTGCCGCCTTCAAACCCAGATCCGAGGTCGCCTCGTCGTCCGCCGCCAAGTGACGCTCGCGAATGCCTGTTCGTTTTCGTATCCACTCGTCGGAGGTATCGACCGTCCGGGCGAGCTCGTCGTTCGACATGACCCTGAGCGGCAGATAGGAGCCGCAACCGACGACTTGGGACCGGATCGCCATCAGGAAGCGGCCGCCCGCTTGTCAAAAGGGCGGTGTTTCATGGCCTCACATGCCGCTCGGGTCTGTTCGATGAAGTCGTGCTGTAAGAGGTCGACGGCCACACCCGCCGCGTTGGCGAAGCCCATGGCGTCCGTTCCGCCATGGCTCTTCACGACGATACCGTTGAGGCCGAGGAAAACCGCGCCGTTATAGCGCCGTGGATCGAGCCTCTGGCGCAGCTTGTTCAGGGCCGGACGGGCCAACAGGTAGCCGATCCCGGCGAGCGCCGAAGACTTGAAGCTGCGTCGCATGAATTCATTGACCAGCTTGGCCGTCCCCTCTGCCGTCTTGATGGCCACGTTGCCGGTAAACCCGTCGGTCACAATCACGTCGGCGTTCCCCTTGGTGATGTCGTCGCCCTCGACGAAGCCCAGGAAACGCCCCTGTAGCGTCGTCGCCTCGCGCAGGATCGCGCTGGCTTCATGCAGCGCTTCGTGGCCCTTGATCTCTTCCGAGCCGACGTTGAGCAAGCCGAAGGTCGGCTCGGGCACATCCAAAACTGTGCGCGCGAAGGCGGTGCCCAAGACCGCGAAGTCGACCAGGTTGCCGGCATCGCAACTCAGATTGGCGCCGAGGTCCAGCATCATCGATTCGCCCTTGAGGGTGGGGAAGAACGACGATATGGCGGGCCGGTCGACACCCGGCAGGGTTTTGAGCACGAACTTCGACATGGCCATCAACGCACCGGTATTGCCGGCCGAGACCACGCCATCGGCCCGACCCTCGTGCACCGCGTTGATTGCCAGTCGCATGGAGGAGTTGCGCCCGCTGCGCAGTACCGCCGACGGCTTGTCGTCCGATCGCACCACATCGTCGGTGTGGACGATGGTCGCCACGTCCCGCAGCTTGGTCATCCTGTCCAGCAGGGGCCTGATCTTGGCTTCCTGGCCGAACAGCAGGAAATCCACCTGCGGGTACCGCTGGCGGGCAATATTCGCGCCTCTGATCACCACCTGGGGAGCATTGTCGCCACCCATGGCGTCCAGGGCTATGGTCAAACGACCGCTCACCGCACGTGCGCCTCAATCCCCCCTCGCCCGCCAACCGGCGCGACGGAAATCCCGATACGGGTCAAGCGACGTCGGTCTCGACGACCTCGCGGCCGTCATAATAGCCGCAAGCCGCGCATACGTGGTGCGGGCGTTTCAGTTCGCCACAGTTCGCGCACTCGACGTAGCTGCTCGGCTTGAGGGCGTCGTGGGACCGACGTTGGTTGCGCCGCGACTTCGATATCTTCTTCTTGGGAACAGCCATATGATCTATCTCTCACATCCGAAAGGGCGTTGTCCGACGCCGCTTCTTAGCCAATCCTACGGTCAGCGGCAAGCCCGACCGCCCTGGTCCTATTTTCTCAGCGGCGGTACTTCCGCCCCTTCATCGAGTCGAGTACGGCGAAGGGCGACTGGCGCTGCTCGTTCTCAGGCGAGCCGCCCCACTCGGCCTGCTCCAGTCTGGCGCCCTCGACCCTGGGATAAGGGTCCAGATGGAGCGCCAACTGCTCGGCCACCGCCTCGCCCAGATCGACGCCGCCGGGCGGCACCGGCTCCGGATGCTCCTCCTCGCTGATATCGACCAGGATCTCCCGCTCCGCCGCATCCTCCGCAGCCAAACTGTAGCACCGCGAGAAGCTGCCCTCCAGGTGGTCCGCCACCGGCTCCAGAGTGACCACACAGGCCTGTGTGACCTCCGCCTCGAAGCGTCCGGAAACTCGGACCAGCGGCTTGCCGGCCGACCGCTGCAGGTGCAGCGTGGCCTCGAAACGATCAAGAGACAACAGCTCGAATCGCCTGGCCAGCGCCCTGCGCTCGTCTGTCGTCGCCTCTATCCGCTGAACCATCTCGCCCTCGCCGAGGGTATCCACCCGGACACGGCGCGAGAATTCGGCTTCCGGCTGCTTCCCTGCGGCCATGTGACACTCCGCTTAGGGGCGCTCGGCGGCGCGCACATTAGGTAAGGGCCGGGGTCCGGTCAATGAAATTCATTCGCTTCGCCTGGCGGGAGTTGGCGCTCCGGCCGCCAGCGCAACGGCCGGCGGCGCACCGAAAATCAGCCGGCCAGACATCAGACCGTCGAGGTCCTGGGCGGCCAGCCCGGCGGCCTCGCGGATCAGATAGTCGGCCATGGCCCTGAGTTCCGTCCCGCCCGGATCGACGGTGCCGTAAAGATTGCGCCTGAGCGCCTCAACCAGTGTCTCTTCGCCTTGTTCCAGCCCCGCCTCGTAAGCGGCGATCCGCCCATAGAACCCCTGGGCCATCGCCTTGACGCGCCGCCCGACCCCCAGGTCTCCGACACCGAGTTCCCGCAGGCTGACATCCATGTCCTGGAACAGGACGTCGAAGAGGCTTTGAGCAAACTCGGCCGACGCCTCCCGGTCGCGTTTCAGGCGTTGCAGTACCAGAAAGGCATGAAGCACGACGAGTTCGAACCGGCCGTCCAAGGTATCGGGTATGCCGCAGCCGCTGTAGAAGGCCGGCCGGCGGGCCTGCGCCACGATTCCGGCATAAAGCGCCTGGGCGGCGTCCTTCCGCCGGTTGCCTGCGAACAGTCGGGTCAGCACCGTGATCGCTCCTCGCCCCCGGCCGGATGGTTCTCAGGGGGTCCGCATTTCGTCCCGGCACTTGAAATGACCCGCCCGGCAGGTTTAATCAAGAGGCTCGAGTGTGGACCTAACTGACGGCGAGGAAGAGCCGATGCCGCGACGAGGCCAAGCATTGCGGTTCCCGCGCACTTGGGGCCGCGGGATCTTCTTCGCGGCCGCGGCCCTCTTGCTGCCGGCCTGCGGAAACAACGTCCAGGTCCATGGCAACCTGCCGGATCCGGAACTGATCGCGGAAATTCAGCCGGGCGCATATCGGCGCCAGGACGTGGCGGACCTGCTGGGATCGCCCTCGGCGGTGTCCACGTTCGAGGACAGCAGGTGGTACTACATCGGCCAAAAAGTCAGCCAATTCGCCTTCTTGAAGCCCGACGTGCTGGAACGCAGCATCCTGGTCGTCTCGTTCGACGGCAGCGGCAGGGTCGACAGGACCAGGACCTACACCCTAGAGGACGGCCAAGACATCGACCCGGTCGACCGCATAACACCGACCGAAGGCCGCGATCTGAACCTGTTGCAGGAACTGTTGGGCAACATCGGCCGCTTCCCGACTGATGCCATGAACAAGCAATAGCAACACGGCCGGCGGTCGGCCCTGCCAGCCGAAAAAAGAGCCCCGGGGCCTGCCCCGAGGCTCTCATCTTCAGGTCTATGAGCTGCTCAGTGGGCCAGAACGGCCAACAGCAGCAAGGCCACGATGTTCGTGATCTTGATCATCGGGTTGACCGCCGGGCCCGCCGTGTCCTTGTAGGGATCGCCGACGGTGTCGCCGGTCACGGCCGCCTTGTGGGCCTCCGAGCCCTTGCCGCCGTGATGGCCGTCCTCGATGTACTTCTTGGCGTTGTCCCAGGCGCCGCCGCCCGCGGTCATGGAGATCGCGACGAACAGGCCGGTGACGATCACGCCGAGCAGCATGGCGCCGACGGCCGAGAAGGCCGCCGATTTGCCGGCAATCGCAAAGATCACGAAATACAGCACGATCGGGGCCAGGACCGGCATCAGCGAAGGAATGATCATCTCCTTGATCGCGGCCTTGGTCAGCATGTCGACGCAGCGCCCGTATTCGGGCTTGCCGGTGCCCTCCATGATGCCCGGGATCTCCTTGAACTGGCGGCGCACCTCCATCACCACCGAGCCGGCGGCCCGGCCCACGGCGGTCATGCCGAGCGCCCCGAACAGATAGGGCAGCAGGCCGCCCATCAGGAGCCCGACGACCACATAGGGGTTGGACAGGGCGAAGTCGACCTCGACCCCCTGGAAATACGGGAAGTCGGCCACGTTGGCGGAGAAGAACTGCAGGTCCTGGGTATAGGCCGCGAAGAGCACCAGCGCACCCAGACCGGCCGAGCCGATCGCATAGCCCTTGGTCACCGCCTTGGTGGTGTTGCCCACCGCGTCGAGGGCGTCGGTGGTTTTGCGCACCTCCTCCTCCAGGTCGGCCATCTCGGCGATGCCGCCGGCGTTGTCGGTCACCGGCCCATAGGCGTCGAGCGCCACGACCACGCCGGTCAGCGCCAGCATGGCGGTCACCGCCACGGCGATGCCGAGCAGACCGCCCAGCAGGTAGGTGATGATGATCGCGGCGCAGATCAGCACCGCCGGAATCGCCGTCGCCTCCATGGAGACCGCGAGGCCCTGGATCACGTTGGTCCCGTGCCCCGTTTCGGACGCCCTGGCGATGGACCGGACCGGACGATACTGGGTGCCCGTGTAGTACTCGGTCACCCAGATGATCAAACCGGTCAGGGCCAGGCCGACCAGGCCGCAGTAATAGAGGTAGCGGCCGGTATAGCCCGACGTGCCGATCTCCCCGGTGCCGATGATCCAGGCGGTCACGGGGTAGAACAGCGCGGCCGAGAGCACGCCGGTCACGATGAAACCCTTGTAGAGCGCGCCCATGATGCTCTTCGAGGGTCCCAGCTTGACGAAGAAGGTGCCGATCACGGAGGTAATGATGCAGACGCCGCCGATGGCCAGAGGATACAGCATCATCGGCCCGACCTGATCGGTCCCGTTGAACAGGATCGAGACCAGCACCATGGTCGCCACCATGGTCACGCAGTAGGTCTCGAAGAGGTCGGCGGCCATGCCGGCGCAGTCGCCGACGTTGTCGCCGACGTTATCGGCGATCACTGCGGGGTTGCGCGGGTCGTCCTCGGGAATACCGGCCTCGACCTTGCCGACCAGATCGGCGCCGACGTCCGCGCCCTTTGTGAAGATGCCGCCGCCCAGACGCGCGAAGATCGAGATCAGCGAAGCGCCGAAGCCGAGCGCCACCAGCGCATCCACCAGCTCGCGGCCGTCCGTGCCGAAGCGCAGCAGGATATAGTAGTAAATGGAGACGGCGAGCAGCGCGAGCCCGGCCACCAGCATGCCGGTCACCGCGCCCGCCCGGAAGGCAATCTCGAGCCCCTGGGCGAGGCCCTTGCGGGCGGCCTCGGCGGTGCGCACGTTGGCCTGCACCGAAACGTTCATGCCGATGTAGCCGGTCAGGCCCGAAAGGACCGCGCCGAGCAGGTAGCCGCCGGCCACCTTCATGCCGAGCAGCCCCCAGATTATGGCGAAGATGACCAGGCCGACACCTGCGATGGTGGTGTACTGGCGGTTGAGATAGGCCTTGGCGCCTTCCTGCACGGCGCCGGCGATCTCCTGCATGCGCGCGGTCCCGGCGTCGGCTGACAGCACCGACCGCCGTGCCCATATGCCGTAAAGGACGGCCAACGCGCCGCAGACATGGACGATGTACAACTCGTAAGGCATTTTCGGATTTCCCCCGATCCAGCAATCGGCGCGCAGCGCGCCGGTTGGAAACAGCCCCCCGCGTTTCCGCAGGTGCGAAATGCGCGCGGAAAATGCCAGACTAAACCGGCGAAGGCAACCGGTTGTCGCGCCGGGCGAGACTCCGAATCAGGCGGCCGGGGCCAAACGCCGCCGGCCAAGCCAGAGCACGGCGCAGAGCACCAAGACGAGGGGCGCGATGACGCCGAGGTTGACCGCCTGCCAGCCGAGGGCGTTGTAGAGCGCGCCCGAAAGCAGGGCCGTGCAGGTAACGGTGCCGAACACGAGGAACTCGTTCAGCGCTTGGGCCTTGGCTCGCTCCTCCGGCCGATAGCAGTCGGTCAAGAGCGTCGTGCCGCCGACGAACAGGAAGTTCCAGCCCAGGCCGAGCAGGACCAGGGCGGTCCAGAAATGGAAGACCTCGGTGCCGGAAAGATTGACCGCCACGCAGCCGAGCACCAGCACGGCGCCAAGGGCCAGAATCGGCACCACCCCGAAGCGATGGATCAGATTACCCGTAAAGAACGAGGGCGCATACATGCCCACCACATGCCACTGGATCACAAACGCCGCCGCCTCGAAGGAATGGTTGTGCGAGACCACGGCCAACGGTGTTGCGGTCATCACCAGGTTCATGGCGCCATAGCCGACCATGGCTGAGAGCACTGCGACGACGAAGGCCGGCTGGCGCGCGATCGACGACAGCGGCCGGCCGCTCTCCCGGCGCTCCAGGGCGGCGGGCCGCGGGATCTCGATGAACTGCAGGAGCAGGAGCGAGATCAGCGCCAATCCCACGATGCAGAGATAACCGCCGGCATAGAGACCCGGGGCGAAGAGATCGCGGGACCACTTGGCCAACTCGGGCCCCAGGAAAGCGGCCAGCAGACCGCCGGCCAGGACCAGCGAGATGGCACGGCTCCTGTAAGCCTCGCTCGCCGTGTCCGCGGCGGCGAAGCGGTAGAACTGGACATGGGCCGCAAAGGCGCCGAAGAGAATCGAACTCGCGCAGAACAGGGGGAAACTCTGCGCGAAGATCGCCTGCATGCCGAGACCCCCGGCGATGCAGCCCATCGCGGCGCCCAGGCTGAACCCGGCGCGCCGGCCGAAACGCCGCATGAAGAACGAGGCCGGCGCGGCGGTCGACATCATGGCCAGGAATTGGAGGGCGAGCGGCAGGGTAGCGAGGCCCTTGTTCGGCGCGAGATCGAAGCCGATCAGCGCGGTGATCGTGATGATCAGCGCGCTGCAACTCATGCCCAGCGCCTGGCATAACGCCAGCAGGATCACGTTCTTGGCGGTGGGGTCCCTGCGCATCGACCGAGCCTAAGCGAAAACGCGGCGGCTCGAAAGCGGCTTGTTCGCATCGGGAACCGGCGCTCAGGTTCTGGTGGGCTTGCGCCGGCTTGGTTCCGAGATCAAGACATCGCCGACGACGCCCGGACCGAGCAGCCGCTCGCTCACGGCGAGCAGCCGTCTGCGCAGCAGCGGCAAGGCATTGGCCTGCCGGCGCACGAAGCGTAGCGCGAGGAGGCCGTACAGCTCGCTCAGGTAGGCGTCGGTCAGCTGCCGCTTCACGAGCAGGACCCGCTCCTTCTCACCGGCAACGACCTCGATGACGACCTGCAGCGTGACGTGATGGGTGACCTGTCCGTCCTGGATGAGCGGCAGTATCAAAGGTTCGAGTTCGACGTATTCCGGCAAGGCGGGCCGCACCGGCTCGGCCACGGGCGCGACCTCGGGCTCGCGCAGGAAAAACCACCAGACGGCGCCTCCGCCGCCGGCGACCAGGAGCATGAGACCAAGGAGCAGAGGCAGCTGCTTCATGTCCGCGCCGCGCCCGCCCGGGCGCCTTTCTAGTACAAACCTTCGAATACCTTCAGAGTAGAGGCGCCGGCCGTGAACAAAGGGTAAAGGGGTTGCCAGAAATGCGTCCGGCGCAGGCTTCTAAGGCCCTCAAATAAAGGGGTCGTGCGACCATTGCAGAAGGGCCTGTCTCTGTCTGCGGCGGCAAAAGATGTCACCCGGCTCGCAATTCGCGCGGATCTGTCCGGCATGACGGGCAAAGCCGCGCCATCGCTTGACCTGCAGGGCATCCAGCTCGGGCAGCCGCCGTCCCAGATAGTAGCGGCAATACCACTGAAACCACCCCCTGGGATCGGGACCGACGATCCAACCCTTGTCCTTCCAGTACGAAAGCGGCTGCCGGCTCTTGATACCGAAATAATTGAGCTCCGGGTCCGGCCGGCCGCCGACCCGCGCTTCGGCAAACCATTCGTCGGGCAGCTCGTCCCTGCAGTCGTTGCAGTATTTGCCTTCGAAGACGCCCATCGCCAGCATCTCCGCCGGCGAGAACCGCGGCCGAAAGCCCGGCATGAAGCCCTCGCCGGTTCGCGCGGCAATCTCGTATCGGTAATCGCGCTGCATGCGATCGTTCACAACGACGATATCGCCGACCTTGTACATCCTTGCTTCCTCTGGATCAGTGACGATCCTGCGCCCTACTACCGCGTCACGTCGCAAAGGCGGCCCTGCGGCTCCGGCGTGGTCATGAGAAGCTCGCAGGTGTCATAGGATTCCCGCTCCAGGATGCGGCCGACGTCCCGGAGCGTCGGCATGTCCAACGACGGGGATCTGGCCAAGATCCAAGCGAACTCACGAGAGGGTTGCCCGACGACGGACCACCGATATTCGGGGTCCAGCCCGATGACCCAGTAGTCGCCGGCCGCCGGCCAGACCCAAGAGCCGAGCACTTCGACAAAGGTGACCTCGAGCTTGCCCTCCGAGCCGGCAGCCAGAAACCGCGCCCGGGCATCTGCCTGTTTGCGCGACCCGTCCGACGTGTCACAGGAGTTCAGCACATTGATGAGACCATCTTCTCCCAGTGCATAGCTCGCTGTCGTGCGGGCCGCGCAGTCGCTCTGGAACCATGCGGGGATCGCAGCCACCTGGTACCATTGACCGAGATAGCGCTGCACCTCGAAGTCGGAGACCGTGTTCATCGGGGTGGGCACGTCGGAAGAGCAGCCGCCAGCAAGAATTGCGAATAGTCCAGCGACGATTAGACGTTTCAGTTTCGACCGTTTGCAGAAGGCCAACTCGGTTGCCTGTTCTCTGTGCCTATGGTTGTCGAACACTCTCGACCTGGCGGGACCGACATCCACTTGGTCATCAGTTCGGGAGCCGCCAATGCGACGTCAGATGCGCAGGAAGGGGTTGAGCAGACGGCCGAAGGGCCCGGTCAGGCGCAGCGGCGCGTCGGTCACCGCGAGGCAGAGGCAGTCCTCGCCCGGGTCGGCGACCGGCCGGTGATCGGTCGCGGCATCGGCCTCGGCCACGTCCCCGCGCAGGAAATGGCCGTGCTCGTCGCTGAATCCGCCGGCCAGCACCAGGGTCAGCTCGGTGCCTTCGTGGGTGTGTGCCGGCATGGCGGTCCCCGATTTGATGCGCATGAGGCGCGTCCGAAAGCCAGGAACCTCTTGCAGCAACTCCGCCTTGTCCAGGCCCCGGTAGGACGTCCAGTCGAGCTTCTCCAAACCCGCGCCGAGATAATCGCGCAGGGGGCGCGGCACGCGCGGGTCGACCGATGCCGGCACGCGGGCCGGCGGTTCCGGCGCTTCGGGGGCCGCTTCGTCGAGCCGGCCCAGGACGCATTCAAGGCTATCCTCGCCGAGCGCCTCGGCCTCCAGCTCCTCGAGCAAGACGCCGCCGAGGTCCTCCAGCCGCTCGACTTCGTTGCGGCAGCGCGGGCAGAGCGCGAGGTGGGTCGCGACCACCAGGGCGACCGGCTCGTCTTGCGAGCCGGCGGCATAGGCGATCAGGAGGTCGTCGCCGGGGTGGTGTTCGGGCATCATTCCATGGTCTCCAGCGCGGTGCGCAGCTTTCCCATTGCCAGGCGCAACCGCGATTTGACGGTGCCGAGGGGTAGAGCCAGCTCCTCGGCGATCACGCTGTGCGACTTGTCCTCGAAATAGGCCAGCCGCAATAGTCTTGCCTGTTCTTCAGGCAGCGCCGCGACGGCGGCATGCAGGCATTTGCTTCTCTGTGCGGCCTCCACGACGCGGTCGGCCGGGTCGTCGGGCTCGGGCACCAGGGCCGGGTCCTCCGGGTCGATCTCGGGGCGCCGTGCCCGGCGCAGGGTGTCGATCCGGCGGTTTCGTGCGATCGTGAACACCCAGGTGCTGACGGCCGCCTTGCTCCGGTCGAACTGCGCGGCGCGGCGCCAGACGGTCAGCATGACGTCCTGAGCCAGATCCTCAGCGCTCGCCCGATCGGCCCCTTGGCGGATCAGGTAGGCCTTGACCCGCGGCCCGAAGGTCTCGAACAGCCGGACGAAGGCCTTGCGATCGCGCCGCTGGGCGACGGCAGTCATCAGCTCTTCGGCGGAGGCCTCCGCGCCCGGCTCCCCAAAGGTTGTCTCGCCCCGCATGGCCCTTTCTAGTGGCAGCACAGGCCAAACCACAAGCGCCGACTTGGCGGCGACAACGGCGGCAAGGGGTGGTCGTATGTCGATCGCAAGAGCATTCAGCACGATTCGGCTCTCCCGCCTTTCGTATGAGTCCTACGCTGGCATCCGCGGGTTGGATCACAGGGACCGCGAAGGCCAACGGACCCGGTTCCCGGACCGCCGCGCCTAGGGTGATCCAATGTCGGGGATTTCGCGTATACGACCCCGAGACACACCGAGGTGGCGTGTGGCGCGGGAGTTGCGCCGGGACTTCGGCACGGAACGACAGCCGAAACTGGGACTGGGGTAGGAGACTTCATGAAAATCGCGGTCGTCGGTGGCGGCATTTCCGGGCTGAGCACGGCATGGCTGCTCGCCCGGAAGCACGAGGTGAGCCTGTTCGAATCCGCAAACTATCTCGGCGGTCATTCCAATACGGTGGACGTCCTGCTGGGCGGCCGGGTCGTGCCGGTCGACACCGGGTTCATTGTCTACAACGAGCGCAACTATCCCAATCTGACGCAGCTCTACGCGGCGCTCGGCGTCGCGACCGTCGCAAGCGACATGTCCTTCTCGGTGTCGCTGGACGCGGGCGGGTTCGAGTACTTCGGCAGCGCACCTGGCCTCTTCGCCCAGCCGGCCAATCTGATGCGGCCGGATTTCTGGCGCATGTTCCGCGACCTCCTGCGCTTCTACCGAGAGGCGCCGCGCCTCGTGGCCCGCCGCGATCTGGACCGGGTCACGCTGGGCGAGCTCCTGGCCGAAGGCGGGTATTCCGATGTCTTCGCGCACCGCCACCTTCTGCCCATGGCGGCGGCGATCTGGTCTTCGACTCTGGACGACATCCTCGCCTTTCCGGCCCAGACCTTCGTGCGGTTCTTCGAGAACCACGGCCTGTTCAACCTGGGGGAGCGGCCCCAATGGCGCAGCGTTCTGGGCGGCAGTCGCCGATACGTGGATGCCCTCTGCGCGCCCTTCCGGCACAGGGTGCATCTCGCCTCGCCCATCGTCGCGGTTTGGCGAACCCCGGCCGGCGTGTTCCTGCGCGACGCTGCCGGCCGGGAACAGAGTTTCGATCAACTCGTGATCGCAACCCACGCCGATCAGGCCCTGGCGATGTTGGGTCCGGACGCGTCCGCCGAGGAGAGCCGTGTTCTCGGGGCCTTCCGATACCAGGAGAACCGCGCGGTGCTCCATCGCGACCCGGCGCTCATGCCGCGGCGCCGGCGTGCCTGGGCGAGCTGGAACTACCTGGCCGAGGGCAGCGCCGAGACGACGCGCCGGGTCGCCGTCAGCTACTGGATGAACCGTTTGCAGCGGCTCGGCACCACGCGGGACGTGTTCGTCACTCTGAACCCTCTGCACGAGCCCGCGCCGAATTTGACCTTTGGGGACTACACCTACCATCATCCGCAGTTCGATCGGGCGGCGCTCTTGGCCCAGGAGCGGTTGCCCTCGATCCAGGGTCTGAACCGCGTGTGGTTTTGCGGCAGCTACTGCGGCTATGGCTTTCACGAGGACGGCCTGCAGGCCGGTCTCGCGGTGGCGGCGGCGCTCGGTCAGCCCGCGCCCTGGGCGGCCGACGTCACGCCGATGAGCCCGGCCTGGCGCGCGGTGACGCCGAGCACGCCGGCCATGGCGGCCGAATAGGGATGGGCAGGGTTCCGGGTTTGAAATGAAAGATGCCGCGGTGACTACCTCCTGCCTCTACTTCGGCCGGGTGATGCATAAGCGCTTGCTGCCCTTTCGCCATCGCCTCGATTTTCGGATCTTCTCGCTCTATCTCGATCTCGACGAGCTGCCGGCCCTGTCGCGGCGCCTGCGGTTCTTCTCGCACAACCGGTGGAACCTCTTCGGCTTCCTGGACCGGGATCACGGCGCGCGCGACGGCACGGCCCTGCGGCCATGGCTGGACGCACGCCTCGCCGAAGCCGGCATCGATCTGGAGGGCGGCGCCGTGCGCCTGCTCTGCTTCCCGCGCTTGCTGGGCTACGTGTTCAATCCGCTCAGCATCTGGTTTTGCTATCACAAGAGCGGCCGGCTGACCGCCGTGCTCTACGAGGTGCGCAACACCTTCGGCGAGCAGCATTGCTATCTCATCCCCGTCGACCCGGCGCGCGCGCCGGACAGGCCCATCCTGCAAAGCTGCGACAAGGGCTTTTACGTCTCGCCCTTCATCGGCATGGCCGCGACCTACCAATTTCGCCTCGCCGAGCCGGACACTCGCCTCGCCGTGGTGATTCGGCAGTGGACGCCCGAAGGCGCGCTCCTGGTGGCGTCGCAGACCGGGCGGCGGCAGCCCCTGGATGACGCGACCCTGCTGAGGGCCTTCCTAGCCTACCCGCTGATGACCCTGAAGGTGATCGCCGGGATCCACTGGCACGCGTTCAAGCTCTGGCGCAAGGGCGCCAAGCTCGTGCCACGCCCGCCCGCACCCGAGCACGCGGTCACCGTGGTGCGGCCGCCGCTCGGCCGCGCCGCCGAATGACGCCTTGTATTACGTCCAGTCCTGAAGACGGAACCCCCATGCAAGCCGATATCGAATACCCGGAGCGTTTTCAACGCGGCGGCCTCGCCGAAAGCCTGGTCCTGGCGCTGGCCGCGCGGGTCAATACGGGCGAGCTTGCCATTACCTTGCCCCATGGCGGCGAACGACTCTTTAAGGGCGCTCAGGCGGGCCCCAGGGCGGCGCTGCGGGTTCACCAACCGCGCGTGTTTCGTCGCGTGCTTCTCGGCGGCACGCTGGCCTTCGCCGAAGCCTACATGGAGGGCGATTGCGACAGCCCGGACCTGGCCGCGCTGGTGGAATTCGTGATCCGGAACGAGGCGGCCCTGCTGACGGCGCTCGACGGGCAGCGCTGGACCCGCGCGCTGCAGCGGCTCGGCCACCTGCTGCGCCCCAATTCGAAGCGCGGCTCGCGGCGCAACATCGCGCGGCACTACGACCTGGGCAACGACTTCTACGCGCTTTGGCTCGACCCCTCGATGACCTACTCCTCGGCGGTCTTCGAACGGCCCGGGGAATCGTTCGAGGCGGCGCAGGACAACAAGTACCGCCGCATGGCCGAACTCGCCGCCATCGGACCGAACGACCGCGTGCTCGAGGTCGGCTGCGGCTGGGGCGGCTTCTGCAGCTGGGCGGCCCGCGAGATCGGCTGCCGGATCACGGCGGTCACGATCTCTCCGGCTCAGTACGATTTCGCGGCCCGGCGTCTGCAGGCCGAAGGCCTCGGCGGGCAAGTCGACCTGCGCCTGCAGGATTATCGCGACCTCGACGGCAGCTTCGACAAGATCGTCTCGATCGAGATGCTCGAGGCCGTCGGCGAAAGGTACTGGCCGCGCTACTTCGCGACGCTGCGCGACCGCCTCGTGCCGGGCGGCCGGGCCGCGCTTCAGGTCATCACCATCGCCGACGACCTCTTCGAGACCTACCGCAAGGACGTGGACTTCATCCAGCGCTACATCTTTCCCGGCGGCCTGCTGCCGTCGCCCGGCCGTCTGCGCGACCAGGTGCGCGGCGCGGGGCTCGAATGGCAGGGCTGCGAGAGCTTCGGGCTGCACTATGCCCGCACCCTGGAGATCTGGCGCCGTGCCTTCGAGACGGCCTGGCCCCAGGTCCGCGCCCTCGGCTTCGACGAGCGCTTCCGGCGCATGTGGCGCTACTACCTCGCCTATTGCGAGGCCGGCTTCAAGACCGGTCGGATCGACGTGCTGCAGGCGACCCTGGCAAAGAGCTGACGCCTGCCATGACCTCGGTGCCGCAGCCTTCGGACCGGCTGGGCCGGTCTGTCCTGCTTGCCTACGGTTTGCCCGGCCTGCCTCTGGCCGCGTTCCTGTTGCCGCTCTACGTGACCCTGCCGGCCTTCTATGCCGTCGATCTGGGGCTCGGGTTCTTCGCGGTCGGGGTCGTGCTGCTCCTGGCCCGGCTCTGGGACGTGGTCACCGATCCGCTGATCGGATCCCTGTCCGACCGCCTGACCACGCGCTTCGGCCGCCGCCGCCCTTGGTTGCTGGCGGGGGCGCCCCTCGTGATGGTGAGCGCGGGCTTTCTCTTCCTGCCCGGCCCCGGCGCCGATTGGGGCGGGCTTCTGGTCTGGACCATGGCGCTCTACCTGGGCGCCACCATGATCGTCCTGCCCTACACCGCCTGGGGCGCCGAGCTTTCCTCCGATTACGACGAGCGCAGCCGGATCGCGGGCTGGCGCGAAGGTCTGGTGGTGGTCGGCACCCTGCTGGCCGCCGGCCTGCCGGCGGTGGTGGGCGCCGAGCGCGCGGTCGCCCTGGAAGTGATCGCCTGGTCGCTCTGGATCGTATTACCCGTATGTCTGATCATCGCAGTCCGATTCGTTCCGGAACACGCTGTTGCCCCGCAGGCGCGGTTGGCCTGGCGTCAGGGGCTCAAGGTGCTTTGGCGCAACGGCCCGTTCCGGCGTCTGATCGCCGCCTACTTCCTCAACGGCATCGCCAACGGCCTGCCGGCAACCCTCTTTCTGCTTTACGTCGAGCGTGTGCTGGAGACGCCGGAATGGTCCGGCGTCCTGCTGTTCGTCTACTTCCTGTGCGGTATCGCGGCGATTCCGCTGTGGCTCCGTCTCAGCCGGCACTGGGGCAAGCACCGCACCTGGGTCGGCGCCATGGTCTGGGCGGCCGTGGTCTTCGCCTTCGTGCCGCTGCTCGGGCCGGGCGACCACCTTTGGTTCCTGGTGGTCTGCGTGCTGACCGGGATCAGCCTCGGCGCGGACCTGACCTTGCCGGCCTCCATGCAGGCCGACGTGGTCGACCTCGACACCCTGCGCAGCCGGCAAAGCCGTGCGGGCCTGTACTTCGCGCTCTGGGGCGTGGCCACCAAGCTCGCCCTGGCCTTGGCGGTCGGCATCGCCTTTCCTGTGCTCGCGCTGGCGGGCCTGGAGCCGGGCCAGGAGACGACCGCCTCGCCTTCGGCTCTCTTTGTCCTGGCGGCGCTCTACAGCCTGCTGCCGGCGGCGATCAAGCTGGGCGCCGTGGCGTTGGTCGCCGGCTACCCGATCACCGCGGCGCGCCTGCGTCGCATCCGCCGCCTGATCGAGGCGCGCGCCGCGCGCACCGCCTGGGACTGACTCCGGGAGGTCGGCCGTGATCCCTAGGCTCGCGTTGCTCGCCGTGCTGATCGGCATTTCGGGATGTAGCTCCATGAAACCGGAAGACTTTGCTGGACGCCAACCGAAGCTCTTGATCGAAGAGTATTTCGCCGGCCGGACCAAGGCCTGGGGCATCTTCCAGGACCGCTTCGGCCAATTACGCCGCCAGTTCGAGGTCGAGATCGAAGGCGACTGGGACGAGGGCACGCTGACCCTCGTGGAGGATTTTCTCTACGACGACGGCGAGACCGAGCAGCGGATCTGGCGCATCACGAAACGCGGCGATCACGGGTACGAGGGCCGGGCAGACGGCGTGATCGGTGTCGCCGAGGGTCTCGCCTACGGCAATGCGCTCAATTGGCGCTACCGCTTCGCGCTCAAGGTCGGGGACGATACCTGGAACGTCACCTTCGACGACTGGTTGTTCCTGCAGTCCGACGGCGTGCTGATCAACCGGGCCGAGGTGACCAAGTTCGGCATCAAGCTGGGCGAGGTCACGCTGGTGTTCCGCAAGGACGCGGAAGCCTCCACGCAAGCCGCAAGCTTCACCAGCACCGCCGCCGAAAAGGCACGAAAAAGGCGTCACTCAAAAAAGGTGTCTGACACCTTTTTCGCCGGGGCTGTCGGTCTTCCCGGCATCGCCGCCGAAGGGTTCATGGGGGTTTGACAGCAAGGCGCTTGCGGATGAACCCTATGGCGTGGCGCAGCAGCGGCAGGCGGCCGTAGAACTGGCTGCCCGAGTCCCAGTGGTCGAGGTGCGCGGCGACGCGGTCCCGGTCGTCGAAATGCACCTCGCTCATGCCTTCGATGCGCCAGGGCGCGCCGCCCTTGCGCGGCTGGAAGCTGAAGTCCCAGCGCAGATACGCGACCCGGCCCGAGAGTGCCCGGTCGATCACCTCGAAGCGCGGCGCGGCCACATCCTCGAACATGCGCGCCAGGATCGCCCGGTAGGCCGCCACCCCGGTGACGTCGTTGAAGGGATCGCGGAACCGCACCGCCTGGGCGCAGAGCGCCTCCAGCTGGACCAGGCTGTCCGGCGTCAGCTCCTCGTAGAAAGCGATATAGGCCGAGACAGCCGCCTCGAGGCCGGGCTTCGGGGTCATGGTTCGGGCACCAGGCGGCGCGTCACGGCGAAGGCCAGCGGGGCCGGCAGGCAGCGCAGGATCTTCAGCAGGTAGGCGAGACGCCGCGGGAAGACGATCTCGAAGCGCTTCGATCCGAGCCCCCGGTAGAAGGCCTCCGCCGCGTCCTCCGTCTCCATCAGGAAGGGCATGGGAAAGGGGTTCTTGTCGGTCAGCGGCGTGCGCACGAAGCCCGGATTGACCAATTGCAGGCGGATGCCGTAGCCGTCCAGCTCGGGCTTCAGCGCCTCGGCCATGTTGATCAGGCCGGCTTTGGTCATGCCATAGGCCGCCGAGGTCGGCAGGCCCCGGTAGCCGGCCAGCGAGGCGACCACCGCGATGCGCCCGCCGCGCCGCGCGATCATGCCGGGCAGCAGGGCCTCCAGGCAGTGGACCGTTCCCATGAGGTTCAACTCGGCGAGGTCGCGGAAGGCAGCGGCCGCGAGCCCCGCGGCGCGCACCGGCTGGTGGCTGCCGGCGTTGAGCACGGCCTGGTCGATGGGGCCCAGCGCCTGCTCGATGGTCCCGACCGCCGCCGTGACGGCCGCCGGGTCGGTGACATCGAGTGGAATGGCGCGGATCTCCCCTTTCAGGTCTTGGGCGCTCTTCGCCAGCTCGGCCAGCGGGTCGGCGCTGCGGGCCGAAGCCGCCACGCGCCAGCCGTCCGCCGCCATGCGCCGCGCCAGGGCATGACCCAGTCCCGAGCTGGCGCCGGTGATCCAGGCGCAGCCCGCCGTGGTCTGTTCCGTAGTCATCGGTCGTTTGCCGAAGCCTCGATCTCGGCGAGCGCCGCGGGTTCACCCTGGCGCGCATACACGACCTCCGCGCCCCGCGCCTGAAAGCTGGTCTTGGCCCACTCGCCCTGCGCCGTGTACCAAAGGTCCAGGGTGAGGTCGCCGGTCACCTTGTAGCGCCGGGCCTTGACCGGGCGCCCCGCCACCGCGATCTCCTCGATATCCGCCGGCGCGATCGCTACCTCGATCAAGCGGCCCCGCTGCGTATCGAGCAGCCGGGCCCATTCCACGGTCTGCGGGTTCCAATAGCTGGTCGGCATCACGTCGGCCGGAGCCAGGAAGCTCCCGCTCGATCCCTCGATCGCGAGCCCGTCCTCGGTGGCCCGGCCGCGCAGCCAGAAGGCTTCGCCGTCGTCGTCGGTCTCCGTGTCGATCGCCACGAGGCGGCCGTCACGCCAGACCTCGTGGTTCCGGTGGCGGTATTGGAAGACCGCAATGAAGAACAGCTTGACCTCGAGGCGGATGTCGATCTCCACATGAAGATCGCCGGCTTCGCGCCGGAAGACGACCTTGTGATGCCCGAGGGGCGCGCCGTTTCGGAAGACCTCGAAGACGATCTGCTCCGCGCCGGGCAGCGCCGCCCTCAGCGGACCGGCCAAGACAACGCCGGCCACCGCGGCGGCGCCAATCAGGGGCCCGACGAGGTGCAGGCGCCGCATTTGATCAAGGACAATCATCTCCTAGCCTTATACGCCGGGCCCGGACCATTGGATTGCCCAAAGGAGAAGACGGGCGGCGGGGCCATAGTGGAGGCAAGAGTGGGCCTCCGGCGCTTTGCGGCCGCCGGTTCGCCCTGGCGGCATAGAAGTTAGAAATGGGTCCAACCCTTGGTCTCCAATGACATCTCGCCGCCGCCGGCGTCGAGAACCGCGAGCCCCCGGCCCTCGGCCACGCGGCCGATCCGGGTCAGCGGCAGGTCGAGCCGGGCGGCAAGGGCCGCAACCTCCTCGGCACGCTCGGGCGCCACGGTGAACAGCAGCTCGTAGTCGTCGCCGCCGCCGATCAGGCCGGCGAGCAGGGCGGGATCGGCGGCAAGCGCCGCGCGCGCCGCCTCGGAGAACGGCAGCGCCGCGGCCTCGACGACGGCTGAGAGCCCGGAGGCCTCCAGGATGTGCCCGAGGTCGGCCGCCAACCCGTCGGAAACGTCGATCGCCACCCGGGACAGCCCGCCCTCGGCGAGCGCCCGGCCCAACGCGAGCCGCGGCCGGGGCAGCCGGTAGCGGTCGGCCAGATAGGCGCGCCGCGGCTCGGACAGCGCCGGGCCCTCGCCTCGGCAAACCGCGAGCCCGAGCACGCCGTCGCCGATGCTGCCCGAGACATAGACGGACTCCCCGCCCCGCGCCGCGGAGCGCTTCAACGCCCGTCCCGGGGCGACCGCGCCGATCGCCGTCAGCGACAGGGTGAGCGGCCCGGGCGTCCCGGTCGTATCGCCGCCCAGCAGCGCCAAGCCGAACGTCTGCTGGTCCTCGGCCAAGCCGGCGGCGAAGCGCGCCACCCAGGCTTCGTCCGGGGGCAGCGGCCAGGCCGCGGTCATTACATATCCGAGCGGCCGGGCGCCCATCGCGGCCAGGTCGGAGAGATTGACCCGCAGCAGCTTGCGCGCCACCAGGTCGGCCGGATCGTCCGGCAGGAAGTGGACGCGGGGCGGCGAGCAGGGCCGCGTCGTCCTCCAGGTCCAGGGCGCCTGGCGCGCCGGCCGCGAGCGGAGCGAGATAACGCCGGATCAGCTCGAACTCGTCGGGCACGACCGCGCCGCTCAGCCGCCGGGCCCGTCCGGCTGCCGGTTCTGGTCTTCGAACTCCTCCGGCCGCAGGCTGTGCGCCAAGTGGTCGAGCACGCCGTTGGCCATGCCCGGCTCCTTGCCGTGGAAGAAGGCCTGCGCCAGATTGACGTACTCGGTGATGGTGGCCCGCGCCGGAATTTCGGGCCGGTAGCCCAGCTCGTAGGCGCCGGCGCGCAGGATCACCCTGAGCAAGGTCTCCAGCCGTTCGACCGGCCAGTCCTCGGCCAGCACTGCGGCCAGCATATCGTCGAGCGACGCGCTCTCCGCGGCCACGCCCTCGACCAGATCGCCGAGGAGCGCGCGGTCCGCCCTGCCCAGGCTCAGCCCGTCGATCGCCTCGTCCAGGCGGTGTTCGAGAAACTCCTGCAGGATCAGCTCGGGCGAACCGCCGGAAAGCTCGATCTGGTAGAGCGCCTGGACCGCGCCCAGGCGCGCGGCGCCGCGCGGCGTATCCGCGAGGGTCCTGGCGGAGGCTTTCGGGGTCGCCCCCTTCGCCGCGCGGCCTGGTTTCGCACTGACGGACATCGCTCGGGACCTCTAGCGTGGAAACAGATGGAACTGGCGCTTGAGCTCGACCATCTGAAGGCAGGCACGCGCCACTTCGCCACCCTTGTTGCGGCCCGCGACGCTGGCGCGTTCCCAGGCCTGCTCGCGGGTCTCGCAGGTCAGGATTCCATAACCCAGCGCCAGGGTGTGCTCGCAGGCCAGGTCCTGCAGCTTGCGGGCGCTCTCGGCGCAGACATAGTCGTAGTGGGTGGTCTCGCCCCGGATCACGCAACCCAGCGCGATATAGCCGTCGTGGCGCCGCTGTCCGCCGAAAAAATCCATGGAGCGCAAAGCCACGCGTATGGCCGCCGGAATCTCGAAGGCGCCCGGCACCGCAACGCTTTCGTACCCGATTCCCGCCGTGTCCAGCTCGGCGACCGCGCCGCGCAACAGCTCGTCGGCGATATCGACGTAGTAGCGGGCCTCGACGATCAAGACGTGGGGCTGGTCCGACATGGCCTAATCCCCGCTTACGTCGATCGATTGCTGACCGACGACCTTGAGGCCGTAGCCATCGAGCCCGACGATGGTGCGCTGGGTATTGGACAACAGCACCATGTCCCTGACCCCGAGATCGAGCAGGATCTGGGCGCCGACGCCATAATCGCGCAGCTCGCCCGGCGACGCGGCTTCGCCGGAGAGCTGGGCGCTCACCCGGTCCGACAGGCTGGTCGGGGTCGGCTCGCGTATCAGCACGACGACACCGCGCCCGGCCTCGGCGATCATCCGCATGGCCTGGTGCAGCTCGCCACCCTTGTCGCCCCCGCCGACCCCCAGCACATCGTCCATCACATTGAGCGCGTGCATGCGCACCAGGACCGGCTCGTCGGTCGTCAGGTCGCCCTTCCACAGCGCCAGATGCTCGGCGTAGGCCACCTCGTTGACATAGACCGCCATCTTGAAGTCCCCGCCATAGCGGCTCCGGCACCGGGTCTCCAGGCTGCGCTTGACGATGCGGTCGTGGCGCCGCCGATAGGCGATCAGGTCGGCGATCGTGGCGATCTTCAAGCCATGGCGCTGGGCGAAAGCGATCAGGTCGTCGCGCCGCGCCATGGTGCCGTCGTCGTTCATGATCTCGCAGATCACGCCGGCCGGGATCATGCCGGCCAGCCGCGCCAAGTCGACCGCCGCCTCGGTGTGCCCGGTGCGGGCCAGCACGCCGCCGTCGCGGGCGACCAGCGGAAAGACGTGACCCGGCGTGACGATGTCGGACTTGCCCTTGCTGGGGTCGATCGCTACGGCGATGGTGTGGGCGCGGTCCGGCGCGGAGATGCCCGTGGTCACGCCGTCGCGCGCCTCTATGGAGAGCGTAAAGGCGGTCTCGTGCCGGGATTCGTTGTGCTTGGCCATGAGCGGCAGATCGAGCTGCTCGACCCGCTCGCGCATCAGGGCAAGGCAGATCAAGCCACGCCCGTACCTGGCCATGAAGTTGATCGCTTCGGGCGTGGCCATCTGTGCCGGGATCACGAGGTCGCCTTCGTTCTCGCGCTCCTCGTCGTCGACCAGGACGAAGATCCGGCCGTTGCGCGCTTCCTCGATCACGTCCTCGATCGAGGACAGCATCTCCCGGAAGGTCATGCGCCAAGGCTCCTGCTGGGGCGTTGCCATTCACTCCGCCTTTTCACGAAGACGCTGAACGTAGCGCGCCAGAAGGTCGATTTCCAGGTTGACGCGGCCGCCGGGCCGGAGCGCGCCGAACGCGGTCTGCCGGGCGGTGTGCGGTATGATGTTGACGCCGAAGCGGACCGCCCCGGACCCTTCGTCCTCGACCTCGTTGACCGTCAGCGAGACCCCGTCCAGGGCGACCGAACCCTTGGGCGCGATGAAGCCCGCCAGGCCGGCCGGCGCCCGGAAGGTGTAGCGCTGCGAATCGCCTTCCGGCGTGCGGGCCAGCACCTCGGCGACGCCGTCGACGTGGCCGGACACCAGATGCCCGCCCAGCTCGTCGCCGATCCGGAGCGGCCGTTCGAAGTTGACCGGCGCGCCGGCCTGCCAGTCGCCCAGCGTCGTCTTGGAGAGCGTTTCGGCCGAGACGTCGGCGGCGAACCAGCCCGGTCCCTTGTCGACCACGGTCAGGCAGGCCCCGGAACAGGCGATCGAGGCGCCCAGACTGACTTCCGCCGTGTCGTAACCGGTCTCGAAGACGAAACGGGCGTCGCCCTGCCGCTCCACCTGTCGGACCCGGCCGAGGTCGGTGATGATGCCGGTGAACATGCCGGCAACTTACGGGACGCGACGGTAGGTTTCCATCAAATCCTCGCCGACCGGGACCACGGAGACGCGCTCGAAGCGCGGGGCCGCGTCCAGGTGGGCGAGACCGAAGCCGCCGGCTCCCGGCAGGCCGTCGCCGCCGATCACCCGGGGCGCGCGGAACCAGACCAGCCGGTCGACCAGCCCCTGGCGCAGCAGGCCGGCCGCCACCTGCCCGCCGCCCTCGACCAGCAGGTCGTTGACCCCCCACCCGCCCAGCGCCTGCAGCGCGGCCTCCAGCGACAGGTTGCCCTCCGCGTCGTCGGGCGCCTCGAGGACCTCCAGGCCGGCGCCGCGATAGGCCTCCAGGCGTGCCCGGTCGTTGTCCGGACGAGTGACCAGACAGGTCGGCTGGTCGCCGGCGCGCAGCACCAAGTCGTGGGTCAGGGGCAGGCGCAGTCGGCCGTCCAGTACGACGCGCAGCGGCGCGCGATCCTCGAGCCCTGCCAGACGGACATCGAGACGGGGATTGTCCGCCAAGGCCGTGCCGCCGCCGACCAGAACGGCGTCGCTCGCGGCGCGCAACAGGTGTGCGCGCGCGCGCGCCGCCGGCCCGGTGATCCAGCGGCTCTCGCCGCTCTTGGTCGCAATGCGCCCGTCCAGCGTCGTGGCCAGCTTCAGCGTGACCAGGGGTCGGCCCGCGGCGACGCGCATCAGGTACCCGGCATTCAGCTCGGCCGCGGGCTCGGACAGCAGGCCCAGGTCCACGGCCATCTCGGCCGCGCGCAGCTTGTCGAGTCCGCCGCCGGCGACCCGCGGGTCCGGGTCCTCGAGGGCGACGACGCAGCGGGCGATCCCCGCCGCGATCAGCGCCTCGGCACAGGGCGGCGTCCGGCCGTGGTGCGCGCAGGGTTCGAGCGTGACGTAGGCGGTCGCGCCCCGCGCCGCCGCGCCGGCGCGGTCGAGCGCCTCGGTCTCCGCATGGGGCCGGCCGCCCGGTTGCGTCCAGCCCCGGCCCAGCACGCGGCCGTCGCGGACCAGGACGCAGCCCACCGCCGGGTTGGGCGCGACCCGCCCACGGCCGCGGCGCGCCAGCGCGAGCGCGGCCTGCATGTGGGAGCGGTCGGCCGGGTCAGCCGCTCTCGTCGGCGCCGAGCTTTTCAATGAAGGCCTCGAAGTCGCGCGCCTCGCGGAAATTACGGTAGACCGAGGCGAATCGCACATAGGCGACCGGGTCCAGATTGGCCAGCGCGTCCATGACCAGCTCGCCGATCAACTGGGTCTTGATCTCGCTTTCGCCCGAGCTCTCGAGGCGCCGGACGATGCCGTTCACGATCCGCTCGATCCGCTCGGGCTCGACCGGCCGCTTCTGCAGGGCGATGTTCATCGAGCGCAGCAGCTTGTCCCTGTCGAAGGGTTGCCGCTGGCCGGTCGTCTTGATCACAGTCAGCTCGCGCAGCTGCACGCGTTCGAAGGTGGTGAACCGGGCGCCACAGTTGGTGCACTGCCGGCGGCGCCGGATCGCCGAGTTGTCCTCGGTCGGCCGCGAATCCTTGACCTGGGTGTCTTCGTTTCCGCAAAACGGGCAACGCATTCCCTGTCCCCTTATCTGGCCGGCCGCGCCATGGCTCTTTATAGCTTTGGATAGATCGGGAAGCGCCGGCACAGCGCCCGCACCTCCCCGCGCACCGCGGCCTCCACCGCGGCATTGTCCCCCCGGCCGGCCGCCAAGCCGTCCAGCACGCGGCTGATCAGCGTACCTACCTGGCGGAACTCCGCCGGTCCGAAGCCGCGCGTCGTGGGCGCCGGCGTGCCGAGGCGGATGCCCGAGGTGACGGTCGGCTTTTCCGGGTCGAAGGGCACGCCGTTCTTGTTGCAGGTGATGCCGGCGCGATCCAGGCTCTCCTCGGCGACCCTGCCGGTCAGGCCCTTCGGCCGCAGGTCGACCAGCATGAGGTGGGTGTCGGTGCCGCCCGTGACGATGTCGCAGCCGTCCTCGATCAAGACCGCGGCCAGGGTGCGGGCGTTCTCCACGACCGTGCGGGAATAAGATTTGAAACCGGGCTTCAGCGCTTCGCCGAAGGCTGCCGCCTTGGAGGCGATGGCGTGCATCAACGGCCCACCCTGAAGACCCGGAAAGGTGGCCGAGTTGATTTTCTTGCCGATCTCCGGGTCGTTCGTCAGCACCATGCCGCCACGACCGGCGCGCAGGGTCTTGTGCGTCGTGCTGGTCACGACATGGGCATAGGGCAGCGGGCTCGGGTGCACGCCGCCGGCGACCAGACCGGCGAAGTGCGCCATGTCGACAAGGAAATAGGCGTCGACCTCGTCGGCGATCCGCCGGAAGCGTTCGCAATCGATAATCCGCGGATAGGCAGAGCCGCCGGCAATGATCAGTTTCGGGCGGTGTTCGCGGGCCAGGCGTTCCACCTGGTCGTAGTCGATCAGTCCGTCCTCCCGGCGCACGCCGTACTGCACGGCGTTGAACCATTTGCCGGACAGGTTGGGCGGCGCGCCATGGGTCAGGTGCCCGCCGGCGGCGAGCGCGAGACCCAGGATGGTATCGCCGGGCCGGCACAGGGCGAGCAACACGCATTGGTTGGCCTGGGCGCCGGAATGCGGCTGTACGTTGACGAATTCGCAGCCGAACAGCCGTTTCGCCCGATCTATGGCCAGCTGCTCGACCACATCGACGAACTCGCAGCCGCCATAGTAGCGCCGGCCCGGATAGCCCTCGGCGTACTTGTTGGTGAGCACAGAGCCCTGGGCTTCGAGCACGGCCCGCGACACGATATTCTCCGAGGCGATCAGCTCGATCTTGTCCTGCTGACGGCGCAGCTCGCCGCCGATGGCCGCCGCGAGCTCCGGATCGCTCTCCGCCAGACGAGCGGTGAAGAATCTGTCCTCCACAAAGGCCCCGGCGTCCGCCCCTGTCATGGCGATCCTTTCCCAGTCACCTTTTTGGCCTATCCGCCGTCGGCGAGCTTGGCCACGCGCTTTTCATGGCGGCCGCCGGCGAACTCCGTGGTCAGGAACGCCTTCAGGCAGTCCTTTGCCACCTCGACCCCAACGATGCGGGCGCCCAGCGCCAGCACGTTGGCATCGTTGTGCTCCCGGGCAAGGCGCGCCGTGGTCTCGTTGTGGCACAACGCGGCGCGGATACCCGGATGCCGGTTGGCCGCGATCGAAATGCCGACACCCGTGCCGCAGACCAGCACGCCGCGCTCGACCCGGCCCTCGACGATCGCCCTTATCATGGCCTTGGCGAAATCGGGATAGTCGACTGAGTCCGGACCGTCGGTGCCGAGGTCGACGATCTCGTAGCCCATGGCGACGAGCGCCTCGGCAAGGGCGGCCTTGAGATCGTAACCGGCGTGGTCCGAGGCTACGGCGATCGGTTTTCCGCTCATTACATGGGGGTCCGCACAAAACCGAGGGAAAAGGCGCGGCGAAGCTACCATATGTCGCAGGCGCATGAAAGCCTGACACAAGGTTTCGGCGGGTGGCCGGGCGATACAACAAACCGGTGTCGGCTCAGCCGGAATCACACTTGTGACAATAAAATGAACATTAGAAAATCATTTTTGCCAATTGACAATAGATAATGTCTGTGTAAGTTACACGTTATCTATGGACTATAAAGAACGGAAGCTAAAAATGAATGATCAAAATGTGGAAGGGTTGTCCTCGGGTGAGTTATTGCGCATGACTTCTGATGTTGTGGCGGCTTATGTCAAAAACAACCCACTGCAGGCCGCTGAACTCACCAGTGTTATTCAAACGGTCCACAGCTCCCTTTCGGTCCTAAACGGCGGCGGCGAGGCCAAGGCCGAGCCGCAGAAGCCGGCTGTTTCGATCCGTCGCTCCGTGACGCCCGACTATATCGTGTGCCTCGAGGACGGCAAGAAGCTGAAGATGCTGAAACGCCACCTGCGCACCACCTACGGCCTGACCCCCGACGAGTACCGGGCGAAGTGGGGCCTGCCGACGGACTATCCGATGGTGGCGCCGAACTACGCCAAGCAGCGCTCGGCCTTCGCCAAGAAGATCGGCCTCGGGCACAG
>CAMYMY010000017.1 GCA_947259625.1 uncultured Kiloniellales bacterium
CAGCCCGGGATAGCCCTCCTCCTCGGTCGTATACTTCAGATCGTAGTGGATCCGGTGGCCGTTGAAGGTCAGCGCGGAATAGCGGAACAACAGCACGGGGTCGGGCGTGACCTGCTGGCGCCACGGCAGAACCGCCGGCGCCGCCTCGCGCCGCGGGATTTCGCCGGGCTTGGCCAATTCGCGGAAGACGACATCCTGCTCCTCCTGGATGCAGGGGCCGGTCTTGTCGGAAATCTCGTGCTGGATGGTGACGAAGACCAGCTGGCCGCTGCTCCCCTGCTTCACGGCCACGTCGGCGACGGTTGAGCGGCGCTTGGCCATGGTGCCGGCGGTCAGCGGCCGCAGAAACTTGACCCGGCCGCCGGCCAGCATGCGCCGAGGCAGGTTGACCGGGGGCAGGAACTCGCCGCGCGCGGCATGGCCGTCGGGGCCGAGGGTGGCCTGCGCCGTCGCGTTCCAGAAATACAGCCAGTGCCACAACGGGGGCAGCGGGTCGCCGGCTTGGAGCGACGGAGCCGGGTCGTCCAAGGTCCCCTGCAGGGCGCGCGCGCGCAGCAGGTCGACGACCTCGCCGGTCTCCTGGGTGCGGCCGATCCAGCGGCGCAGATGGTCGAGCGTTTCAGTCATGCTCAAACTCCTGTCCAATCAATGCGCGCCGATGGTTGAGATCTGGTTACCGGCCGGGACCGGCTCAAGGGCTGTCGCGTGCATCTCGGGAAAGGGGCCGATGTCGGTCCGCCAAAGGTCGATCATGGTTAACGGGAGAGACTCCTACGTCATTCCGTGGCCTCGGGGAAGCCCGATCATGCCGCTCACCTCGAGTTCGCACTACTCTGCGAATTCCTCGCGGATCGAGGCCCCGTGCTGGTCGAACGCCGGTACCGCGCCGAGCGCGACCGTCTCGCCCCCGACGCGGGCGGGCGGCGCGACCAGCTCGACCGCACCGCCGGGCGTTTCCACCGCCGTGCGGCGAAGCTGGGGGTGGCGGTCCAGCTCGGCCACCGAGTTCAGCGCGCCGTAGGCGATGCCCGCGGTGCGCAGGCGCCCGATCAGCGCGTCGCGGCCGAGCGTCCCGAAGACCGCGGCGATCTCCCGATCGAGGGCCGGCCGGTTGGCGACCCGCGCCGGGTTGTCGGCGAAGCGCGGATCGTCCGCCAAGGCCGGGCGCGCCAGAACCTCGGCGCAGAAGCGCCGCCATTCGCGCTCGTTCTGGATCGACAACACGACCTCGCCGTCGGCCGCGGCGTAGGCCCCATAGGGCGCGATCGAGGGGTGGTTGAGCCCGGCCCGCGCCGGCGCCCGCCCGCCATAGGTCTGGTGCAGCAGCGGCACGGTCATCCAGTCTGCCATGCCATCGAACAGGGAGACCGCGATCGCCTTGCCGCCGCCGCTGCGCTGGCGTTCGATCAGCGCTTCCAGCACAGCCATGTACGCGTACATGCCCGCCGCAATGTCGCAGACCGAGACGCCGACCCGCCCGGGGCCCTCGGGCCGGCCAGTGATCGCGGCCAGACCGCTCTCGGCCTGGACCAGCAGGTCGTAGGCCTTCATTTCGGCATAGGGACCCTGCTCCCCGTAGCCGCTGATGTCGCAGGTGACCAGGCGCGGATGGCGACGGCGCAGGTCTTCGCTGCCGAAGCCGGCCCGCGCCGCCGCGCCGGGCGCGAGGTTCTGGATGAAGACGTCGGCGCGGGCGATCATCCGGGCCAGGAGCGCCTTGTCGGCCCCGTCCTTGATGTTGACCGCGATCGATTCCTTGCCCCGGTTGAGCCAGATGAAGTAGGCGCTCTGGCCGCGCGCGACCCGGTCGTAGCCGCGCGCGAAGTCGCCTTCGGGACGCTCGACCTTGATCACCCGGGCACCGGCGTCGGCCAGGCGCGAAGAACAGTAGGGCGCGGCCACCGCCTGCTCCAGGCTGACCACGAATATGTCGGCCAAGGGGCGCATCATCAGTACGAGCGCGGCAGGCCGAGCACGTGCTCGGCCAAATAGGCCAGGATCAGGTTGGTCGAGACCGGCGCGACCTGGTAGAGCCGGGTCTCGCGGAACTTGCGCTCGACGTCGTACTCCTCGGCGAACCCGTAGCCGCCGTGGGTCTGGAGGCAGGCCTCGGCCGCCGCCCAGGAGGCCTCGGCGGCCAGCAGTTTCGCCATGTTCGCCTCCTTGCCGCAGGGCCGGCCGCCGTCGAACAGCGCGGCCGCCCGGCGCACCATCAGGGCCGCCGCCTCGCTTTGGGCGTACGCCCGCGCGATCGGGAACTGTACGCCCTGGTTTTGGCCGATCGGCCGACCGAAGACGATGCGTTGGGATGCATACGTACGTGCCTTCTCGACGAACCAACGGGCGTCGCCGATGCACTCGCCGGCGATCAGGATACGTTCGGCGTTCATGCCGTCCAGGATATAGCGGAAGCCCCGCCCCTCCTCGCCGATCAAATTCTCGGCCGGCACCTCGAGGTCGTCGAAGAAGACCTCGGTCGTCGCATGGTTCAGCATGGCGCGGATTGGCCGGATCGTGAGCCCCTTGCCGAGCGCCTCGCGCAGGTCGACCACGAAGACCGACAGGCCCTCGCCCTTCTTCTTGACCTTGTCCTTCGGCGTGGTGCGGGCCAGAAGCAGCATGAGGTCCGAGTGCTCGGCCCGGCTGGTCCAGACCTTCTGGCCGTTGACCTTGTAGGAATCGCCCGACCGCACGGCGGTGGTGGCGAGGCCCAGCGTGTCGGTGCCGCTGGTCGGCTCGGTCACGCCGAAGGCCTGAAGGCGCAAGCGCCCGGCGGCGATATCGGGCAGCCAGCGCCGCTTTTGCGTCTCGCTGCCGTGGCGCAGGATCGTGCCCATGATGTACATCTGGGCGTGGCAGGCCGCTCCGTTGCCGCCGGAGCCGTGGATCTCCTCCAGGATCGCCGCGGCGGCGGCGATCGGCAGGCCGCTGCCGCCGAAGTCCTCGGGAATCAGGCAGGCCAGGTAGCCGGCCTCTGTCAGCGCGCGCACGAAGTCCTCGGGATAGCGCCGCTCGCGGTCCAGCTCGCGCCAGTACCGACCCGGGAAGCGCGCGCAGAGCGCCCGCACGCCCTCGCGGATCTCGGGGAAGTCGTCGTCTCTGTCCAGCGGCTCCAAGTTCCGGCCTCCCGCCCGGCTGCGCTCCGCCCGAGCCTAGCCGATCGGGCCCCGGAGGCAAACCGCGCGCATTCCCGGTCTTGCGGCGCGGGGGGTGCTGCCGCCATACTCCGGACCATGAACAAGCCACCACGCCGCAAGCACAGCGACGTCATGCGCGAGTACCTTCCCCTCAAGGGCACGCGGGTCGCCGATATCGGCTGCGGCGACGGCTCGCTCGCGCGCTTCATGACCCGCGAGGGCGCGACGGTGACTGGGATCGAGCCCTCGGAGCGCCAGCTGGCGCGCGCCCGGGCGGCCGAGCCGACGGGTGGCGAGACCTACTTGCAGGGCGTCGCGGAACACCTGCCCTTCGAGGACGAGAGCTTGGACGCCGCTGTGTTCTTCAATTCGCTGCACCACGTGCCGGTCGAAGGCCAGGCCCGAGCGCTCGCGGAGGCGGCCCGCGTGGTCCGGATGGGCGGGCTGATCTACGTGCAGGAGCCGCTCGCCGCCGGCCCCCACTTCGAGCTGGTGCGCCCGATCGAGGACGAGACCCACGTGCGGGCCAAGGCCGAGGAGGCGATCGAGGCCACGGTTGCGGCCGGGCTGCTCGTCCAGGACCTCGAGCTGGTCTACGATGCGCCCTACAAGATAGCCGATTTCGAGGCCTTCAAGGCCGGCGTGATCGCCGTGGACGAGGGCCGCCGGCCCCGCTTCGAGGCCATGGAGGAAGATCTCCGGACGGCTTTCGAGGCGCTGGCGGAGCGGCGCGACGACGGCTACTGGCTGTTCCAGCCCGCCCGGCTCAACCTGCTGCGCAAGGCGCCCTGATGGCGATCAAATACGTCTCCGAGCACGACACGCCGGACGACCCGGGCGGCCTGATCCGCCAGGCACTCGACATGGGCGCCGAGTTCCCGGGTCCGGCCGAGGACGTGCTGCTGGCCTGGATGCTGCGCCTGGGCGAAGGCCAAGACGCCGCCACCGCCGCCCGGCGCCTGATCGACGGCTACGGCATCGCCGGCGGATCTGTCTTGGAGGGGGCCCTCGGGAAGCTGATCGGCCTCTTGCACCAGACGGCCCATTGCGCGCCGGCCCATATCCCCGCCCGTCGCCGCAGCAGCCGCCGGGATTCCTGAAGCCCGGGCGCCCGGATGTCCCGGCCACTGATCCGCAACGCCGAGGCCTGCAGGCTGTTCCTGGCCGGCCAGGGCCTGGCGCGCCCACCCAACGCGAAGCTGGGCGACGCCGGGCTGCGCGACCTGGTCGAGGATCTGGGTTTCGTGCAGGTCGACAGCATCAACACGGTCGAACGCGCCCACCACATGATCCTCTTCGCCAGGAACCGGACCTACAAGCCTGCGGGGCTGACCCGCCTGCTGGAGCGGGACGGCGTTCTGTTCGAGAACTGGACCCACGATGCCGCGATCATCCCGAGCCGCTTCTACCCCTTCTGGAAGCCGCGCTTCCAGCGCGAGGCCGCGCGCCTGCGCGAACGTTGGCGCAAGTGGCGCCGCGACGGCTTCGAGGAGAGGCTGGACGAGGTTCTGGCGCGGATCCGCGACGGCGGCCCGGTCATGGCGCGCCACCTGGGCGACGGCCGCAAGAAAGACACCGCCGGCTGGTGGGACTGGCACCCCTCGAAGACGGCGCTCGAGTACCTGTGGCGCACCGGGGAGCTGGCCGTGGCCCGGCGCGAGGGCTTCCAGAAGGTCTACGATCTGGCCGAGCGGGTCATCCCGGCCTGCCACCGCGAGGAGACGCCGACGGCCGAGGCCCTGGTCGACTGGGCCTGCCGCGGTGCCCTCGATCGCCTGGGCACGGCGACCTCCGGCGAGTTGGCCGCCTTCTGGGGCGGCATCACCCCGGCCGAGGCCGCGGACTGGTGCCGCGAGAACCTGGCGAACGGGATCATGGAGGTCGAGGTCGAGGGAGCGGGGGGTGGAAATCCACGCCCGGCCTACGCGCAGCGGGCGCGGATCGAAAGCCTCTCCGAGCTGCCGTCGCCGCCCGGCCGCATCCGGGTCTTGAGCCCCTTCGACCCCCTGCTGCGCAACCGGGCCCGGACCGAGCGCCTCTTCGGCTTCCGTTACCGCATCGAGGTCTTCGTGCCCGAGGCCAAGCGGCAGTACGGCTACTACGTCTTCCCTCTCGTGGAGGGCGAGCGCCTGATCGGCCGCATCGACATGATCTGCGCGCGCCAGGCGGGCACGCTCCGCGTCAAGGGCCTATGGTTGGAGCCGGGCGTCAGGTTCACGCGCAAGCGCCAAGACAGCCTCGCCGCGGAGCTCGATCGCCTGCGCCGTTTCACGGGCGCGGAGCGGGTGGCGCACGACGACGGCTATCTGAAAGTGGCGGGTTAGGTCCTGCTTGGCGGCCGGTCTCGCAGACCCGTCCGTGTCGTCGGCTCGTGGCCGTGCGTTCTGTCCGAGTGAACAAAGATGGGGCCGCCGCTGGCGAGCGACGGCCCCATATCCCTCTCCGTATCGAGAGCTGCTTCCAGTGGCTGCTACCAATACAAAAACACCCGAAACGGCATCTTCTTCCCACCCATCCGGAAAAAAGGGGCCCGGCCGACGCCGCGGGTACCTGAGGTCAGGGGTGCTTGGGATTACCCTTCCAACCGCGGATCTTCGGCGGTCGAGTGATCCGTGGGCTGCGGCGTCGCGGTCAGCAGGGTCACGCCGTCGGGGGCCTGGAAGCGGTGCCAGCAGCCCCGCGGCACCACCGCAAGCATGCCGGCCTTCATCTCCAGCACCCGGGGGCCGTCGTCGGTGAGAACCGTGAGCGTGGTCTCCCCCGAGAGGACCTGCACCAGCTCGTCGCCATTCGGATGCCGCTCCCAGGCAGTGTCGCCCGCGAAACCGCCCGCGAACACGCCCCCGTCGCCGAAGGCCGCCAAGGTTGCAAAAGCCTCCGCCACCTCGCCTTCCGGCGTATCGGGCCTGCGCCCGCGCAGAACCGCCCGCGTCGCCAGCGCCGCCTGGATGTCCACCGCTTTGACCATCGCTTTCCTCTCTCGAAATAATCTCGCTGCCCGCCCATGGCCTCCGCTACATACCCGCTAAGGACGAGTCCTGCCAAGACATCCCGCTGCCACAACGGCAAGGAGCCGACAGGCCGCCAAGCCTTGAATCTTGAGTTTGCCGGCAGAGCATCCTTCGAAAAGTCGGGGTGACCGCCCTTGACGATTTAGAAATCATTGCGCTCTCAAACTTGACGTCGAGTTCGCGAAACCGGTCGCGAGGCGCGATGTTCGACATTGCTTTCAAGATCTGGGGGCTCGGGATCTTCGTCGTCGTCCTGGTGCAGTTTTGGGCCCTGGGCCAGTTCATGGCGAGCCTGCGGTACCGGCACCCGGCGGTCTGGCGGCGGCTTGGCCAGCCGACACCTCTCGGGCAGCCCTCGCAGCCTGGGGCCTTGTTCCGCCTGCAGGGGTACATCGCCAGGGCGGAGTACGAAGAGCTGCAGGATCCAAAGATGCAGCTTTACGGAGACATACAGCGCTATTGGCTCGTCGCCCTGTTCCTGTGGGTCGCGGTTGGTATTGTCTTCGTCGAATTTCCCCAGAATGGCGGACCCGCGGGGCCAAGCCGGCCGGCCTGCGAATCGCCCCGGCCCCTGAACTCGACCCTTGAATCATCGGTCTCGGCCTGCGAATCGGGCCGGCCAGAACATCAGGGTTGATACTTCGAAACCTGACCCTCGTCCCGGGAATTCGGGGAGACAGTACTATTTTCAAACCGCCGCATGCTCGTTCTAGACGTCCAAAGAAGTACTGTGTCCCCGAATCTCCCCCGAATCTCCTAGCTCCAACGGGAGGCCGGGGCGAAGAGGGGGTGGCGTGAGCGGGTGACGGCGGCGTAGACCATCTCGGTCAGGGTCACTAGGTCGAAGACCGGCAGGTTAACCCTTTGCTGAATGGCGTCGGCAAAGGGCGACATGTCGGTGCATTCCAGGACCAGCGCGCCGACCTCCGGGTGGGTCCCCGCCAGCCGTTCGGCGGCGGCAACGATCTCCGCTTCGAGCTTGTCGAAATCGATGCGGTTGCGCTCGGCCTCGATGATGACGCTGTCGAACTCCTCGCTGCCGTCCATGCCCTCGATGCAGACCGGGACGTTGCCGGCGCCGGCCGCCTCCAGGTGGGCGGGCGTCAGCCTCGCCTTGCTCGCCGTCAGCACGCCGACCTTCTGGCCCCGCTTCAACTGGCTCTGCACCAGGGGCAGCTGAACGAGGCTCGACATGAAGACCGGGATGTCGACGGCGTCCGCCAGCTCGCGCTGATAGAGCGCGAGAAACCCGCAGCTCCCCGTGATCGCCCGGACGCCGTCCCGTTCGAGCTCCCGCACCGCACGGAGAAAGGGCTCGAGCAGATCGGGCCCGGGGTCCCTCAGCAGCTTCTTGACCGTCGCGCCCTCGACGACCTTGTAGGACACCGGGAAGCCGAAGGTCAGCGCGTTCTTGACGTGCCCGGGCGGCTTCGCGAAGGAGCTGTCGAGGCTGAGAATGCCGATGCCGACGCCGTAGATATTCGCACCGCCCTCGTGGCTGCCGAGCTTCTGTGCGGACATGGCGTCTTGCTCCCCCTCTCCGCCCCTCACCCCGCGCAATCGCGTAGCGCCTCGTCGAGGATCGCGAGGCCGCTGTCGAGCTCGTCGCGGGTAACGGTGAGCGGCGGGGCGATGCGGAAGACGCCGCCCAGGCCCGGGAGTTGGGCGATATTCATGGAAAGGCCCAGCTCCAGGCAGCGCCGCGCGACCCGCGCGCCCAGCTCCGGCGCCGGGGTCTTCTTGGCCCGGTCCGCGACGACCTCCATGCCAAGCAGAAGGCCGCGGCCACGCACGTCGCCGATGCACTCGTAGCGCTGCTGCAGGGCCTCGAGCCCGGCTCTCAGGTGCGCGCCCATCTCCTCGGCCCGCTCTGCCAGGCGCTCGCGCGCCAGCACGTCGAGCACGGCCAGGCCGATCTCGGCCGGCAGCGGGTCGGAGACGTGCGAGGTATAGTAGAGGAAGCCCTTTTCGAAGCAGTCGGCCTCGATCTCGGCGCTGGTCACCGTGGCGGCCAGCGGCAGCCCGGCGCCGAGCGTCTTCGACAGGGTCAGGATGTCGGGCGCGGTGCCCTGCTGCTCGAAGGCGAAGTTGGCGCCGACCCTGCCGAGCCCGGTCTGTGCCTCGTCCAGCACCAGCAGCATGCCGCGCTCGGTACACTTCTCCTTGAGCCGGGGGAGGTAGCCCGGCGGCAGCTCGACCACGCCGCCGACGCTGAGGATCGGCTCGACGATAACCGCGGCGCCGGCGCCGACCGACTGCCGGTCCACGAGGTCGAAGCCCAGCTCGAGGCAGGCTAGGCCGCAGGAAGCGCGCTCCATGGCGAGCGGGCAGCGGTAGCAGTTGGGCGCCGGCAGCGCCATGCTGCCCGGCGCCGCCGGCCCATAGCCCTTGCGCCCGGCCGCGTAGGTGCTCGACGAGACGCCGGCCGTCATGCCGTGCCACGAGCCGGTGAAGCCGACCACTTCGAAGCCGCCGGTGTGCAGCTTGGCCATGCGCAGCGCCGCCTCGTTGGACTCGCTGCCGGTGCTGACCAGCAGCGCCTTATCGAGCCCATCGGGGAGCAGCCCGGCCAGGCGCTTGCAGAGCGCGACGACGGGCTCCGAAAGCATGCCGCTGAACAGGTGCAGCGCGCCCTCCATGGCCCGGCGCATGGCGGCCAGCACCTCGGGATGGTTGTGGCCGAGGGTCGCGCACATCTGGCCGGAGGTGAAATCGAGGATCGCGCGGCCGTCGCGGGCGTAGATGTAGGAGCCCCGCGCGCGTTCCACGAAATAGGGCGCGAAGCTGCCGCCGTAGCGCACGACGTGGTCGTCGACGGCCTGCCAGAGATCCTGATCGTCGGTCATGGCGCCATCATGGAACGCCCGCGGGACGGGGGCAAGCGCGGACGGCGCGAGGCGGCCCGACGATCGCCCGGAGGGCGCGTCTCGAGCGCCCACGAGGATAGGCGACGGTTTTTCGGATCCGCTCACGATCGTGGTTAACGTGGTTCGGAAATCGCCGTCGGAATCGGCGAGCGGCGTCGAATCGATCCCGCGGTTTACGGCTTGGTTACCTTGGTCTGCTAGAGAATTGGGTCGGCCGTTTTCGAACTTGGAGTCTCAGCTTCTCGTGTCCGTTATCACGCTCAACCGCAAGGGTCTTTCCGAGACCGACGTTTCCGTTCTGACCGCGCTCAGCTACAAACTGAGCGCGCAGAGGCTCGGCGGCGCGTGCGTCCCGGCGATCATGGACGACGGTGAGCGGATGGCCGCCATCCTGAACCCGGATAACGAGGTCATCCTGTTCGGGTTCGGAAGAGACCGGCGCGGCTACTACGTTTTTGATTGGGAAGGGAGGCCGCTGGTCGAGGGCTGCTCCTGCATCGACGAAATATTGGCCGTGTTCGCATAGCCGGCTATTTTGTAGCGAGACCATGATGATTTGACTGTATGAATGGTTATGAATTCCTACCGCCTAAATCTGCCTTGATAAAAGTATCTCTAACAATTTATAATGCCCCAGTTCAATGATACTGGACGGGGAGAAGGGTATGTTAGAGGGCAGCAACGATAATTCGTCGTTTAGGTTGATTTCGAAGATAGTGTCGGCCTACGTGGCCAATAATAACCTGCCGCCCAGTGAGCTTCCGCAACTCATCAGGACCGTGCACGAGGCCCTGATGAACCCGGGCGAGGCGGCCCCGGAACGGCCCGAGCCGGCGGTGCCGGTCAAGAAGTCCGTCAGGCCCGACTACATCGTCTGTCTCGAGGACGGAAAGAAGCTGAAGATGCTCAAGCGCCACCTCAGGACGTCCTTCGGCTTGTCGCCCGACGAGTACCGGACCAAGTGGTCCCTGCCCTCGGACTATCCGATGGTCGCACCCAAGTACGCCAAGACGCGCAGCGAACTGGCCAAGAAGATCGGGCTCGGCCGAAAGGCGCGGAGTCCGGGCAAGGCTTAGACCGAACGGCCCCGGCGGGAATTGCGACGCCGGAAGGCCGGCCGGCATCACGCCTGCAGGAGCTGGTGGCGGAAGAACGCGACGTTGGTGACGAGGCCGGGCAGCAGCCACTGGAACAGCCGGCACACGGCGAGCACCTCCTCGAGCGGCGCGTCGGCCGCGGCCGCTTCGCGCAGGGCCGCTGGGCTCAGCCCGCCCGGGTTCGGCAAGCCGCCCCGCGCCGCTTCGACCATGCGCTCGTGATAGGTCCTGCAGTGCGCCTCGTGCACCGGGCTTCCGGCGTGCGGCTGTAGGTCCGCCCAGGCCAAGGCGAAGTAGCTGGGCCAGCGGGCGAAGGCCCGGTAGTCGGTATTGACGAAGGGCAGGCCGAGCGTCCGCTTGACGTCCTCGTAGACCGCCCGGGTCGGCGCGTCGGCGTGGTGCGCCTCCATCAGCACGAAGGGCACAGAGACCTCGGGCGCGTGCCGTCCCTCGTAGGCCGGCGCCTCACCAACACCGGCCATCGCGCCGCCCTCCATCAGCAGTCGCGCGATCGTCGCAATGAGCGCATAGGGATGGTTGCCGTGGGAGAACACCTCGACAGCGGCCCTTATCCCCTCGACTTCGCGCGGCGCATAGCCGAGCGCGGCGAGCCGTCCGACGATCGGCGGCGAGTCGAGCTCCGCCACCGCCGCCTCGATGAATGCGCGGTTTTCCTGGAACGCCTCGACGAAGGACGCACTCGCCACCAGGGGCTTCAAGCCGCGCCACAGCTCGCCGAAGAACGTCGGATAGTGGGCGTAGGCCATGGTGACGACGCCCATCCAGGGCACCTGAAGCGCCGCCTTGACCTCGCCGTACCACCGGGCGACCTGGCCGTCCGCCTGATACTCCGGAAGCGGATGGATCGCCGGGACCGGGTCCGGAAAGATGCGCGGCAGTTGGGTCATGGTCGGTTTCCCTCCCGGCGGTCTCCTAGAGCGCCGCGTAGTCGATCGGCTTGTGGCGGTCGAGGCGGCTGGTGACCTCGGGCAGGGGGTATTTCAGGCCGGTGGCGCAGTTGTAGAGCACGCAGCGATCCTGTGGCCCGACCCGGCCGGCGGCGAGCGCCTGCTTGTAGGCCGCGTAGGTCGCCGCGCCCTCGGGGCAGAGCAGCAGACCCTCGGTCTTGGCGACCTCGTCGACGCCGGCCAGGATCGCCTCGTCGGTGACGGCGATCGCGAAGCCGCCGCTTTCGCGCACGGCGCGCAGGATCAGGAAGTCGCCGACCGCGATCGGCACGCGGATACCGGCGGCGATGGTGTGCGCGTCCGGCCACAGCGGCGCGTGCTCCTCGCCCTCCTCGAAGGCCTTGACGATGGGCGCGCAGCCGGTCGACTGGACCGCCACCATGCGCGGGCGCTTGGAGCCGATCCAGCCGATCGCCTCCAGCTCCGCGAAGGCCTTCCACATGCCGATCAGGCCGGTGCCGCCGCCGGTCGGGTAGAAGATCACGTCGGGCAGCTCCCAGCCGAACTGCTCGGCCAACTCCAGGCCCATGGTCTTCTTGCCCTCGATACGGTAGGGCTCCTTGAGGGTCGAGAGATCGAACCAGCCGGTCGCCGCCTTGCCCTCGCCGACCAACTTGCCGCAGTCGTTGATCAGGCCGTTGACCTGGTAGACCGCAGCGCCCTGGACCGCCATCTCCGAGACCGCGACGGCGGGCGCGTCGTCAGGGCAGAAGATCGTGCTGCGCAGGCCCGCGCGCTTGGCGTAGGCCGCCATGGCCGCGCCGGCGTTGCCGGCGGTCGGCATGGCCAGGTGCTCGAGACCCAGCTCCCTGGCCATGGCGACCGCGAGCGCCAGGCCGCGCGCCTTGAACGAGCCGGTCGGCAGGCGGCCCTCGTCCTTGACGAAGAGCGCCCCGCCCCCGCCGTTCGCGGCCTCGAGGCGCGGCAGGCGGACGATCGGGGTCGTGACCTCGCCCAGGCTAACCACGTTCTCGGCCTTGCGCACCGGCAGGAACTCGCGGAAGCGCCAGAAGCCGCCGGGCCGTTCGGCCAAGGCCGCCTTGTTCACGGCCTTGGCGAGCGCTTCCAGGTCGTAGCGCACCAGGAGCGGCTTGCCGGCTTCAGACAGGCCGTGAACCTGGTCGGCCTCGTAGGCCCGGCCGGTCATCGAGCATTCGAGATGGGTCACGAAGGTCGGCCGCTCTTCGGCCACGGTCGGGTCGCGACTCGGGTCCGGGCTCATGTCATCCCCACAGTTCGGGTTCGGGCGGGCGGATCAGGCTGCCCTCGAAGACGAGGCCCTCGGGCCGGTCGTGTTCGAGCAGCAGGGGGCCGTCGAGGTCGACGATTTGGGCGTCCCGGGCGACCAGGAAGGCCGGGGCCATGGCCAGCGAGGTGGCCAGCATGCAGCCGACCATGACGCCGTAGCCTTCGGCCTGGGCCGCGGCCTTGAGGCGGAGCGCCTCGGTCAGGCCGCCGGTCTTGTCCAGCTTGATGTTGACCATGTCGTAGCGCCCGGCGAGCCTGCCCAGCGAGGCCGTGTCGTGGCAGGATTCGTCGGCCGCGACCGCGACCGGACGCTGCATCGTCGCGAGCGCCGCGTCGTGGCCGGCGGGCAGCGGCTGCTCGATCATCTCGACGCCGAGCACGGCAAGGTGCGGCGCCAGCTCGGCGTAGAGCCCCGGCGCCCAGCCCTCGTTGGCGTCGACGATCAGGCGAGTCTCCGGCGCGGCCTCGCGCACGGCCTCGACCCGGGCCAGATCCTCCGGCCCCGCGAGCTTCAGCTTCAGGAGCGGGCGCCAGGCGTTCTCGGCCGCCGCGCGGGCCATGGCCTCCGCCGTATCGAGCGACAAGGTATAGGCGGTCGTCACCGGCCCGGGCGCGGCCTGGCCGAGCAGTTCCCAGACCCTGTGGCCGGCCTGCTTGGCCTCCAGGTCCCAGAAGGCACAGTCGACCGCATTGCGGGCGGCCCCGGCGGGCAGCAGGCGCTGCAGGCCGCTGCGGTCGAGACCGCCCGACAGCGGCCCGCGCAGCCCCTCGATCGCCTGGACGACGCCCTCCACGGTCTCACCGTAGCGGGCATAGGGCACGCATTCGCCGCGGCCCCGCGCGCCGGCGGCGGTGAGTTCCACGACGACTACCTCGACCGCTGTTCTGCTGCCGCGCGAGATCGTGAAGCTGCCGCGGAGCGGCCAGGTCTCGGCTCTGACGGCAAGCTCGGTCATAGCCGGTCGACGATGGGCACGACGCCGTCCCTGACCGGGTCCACGGCGGGCAGGCCGAGGCGCGCGCCGGTCTCGGCCAGATAGACCGCGGCGTCCCCGGGCGCCATCCGCGAGGTGTTGACCGCGATGCCGACGCAGGCGACCGCCGGGTTGGTCAGGCGCGCGGCGGCCAAGTTGGCCTCCAGGCAGGCCTCGAGCGACGGCAGGGGATAATCCGGCAGGCCGCGCATGTGGCCGCGCGTCGGCTCGTGGCAGAGCACGAGGGCGTCGGGCTGGCTACCGTGGATCAGGCCCATCGAGACCCCGGCGAAGGAGGCGTGGAACAGCGAGCCCTGGCCCTCGACCACGTCCCAGTGGTCGTCGTCGTTGGCCGGGGTCAGTCCCTCGGTGGCGCCGGAGATGAAGTCGGCGACCACCGCGTCGACCGAGACCCCATTGCCGGCAATCAGGATGCCGGTCTGGCCGGTGGCGCGGAAGTCGGCCTTCATGCCGCGCGCCCGCATTTCCTTCTCCAGCGCCAGCGCCGCGAACATCTTGCCGACCGCGCAGTCGGTGCCGACGGTCAGGAGGCGTTTGCCCGGCCGCTTCCTGCCGTTGGCCACTTGGAACCCTTCGCTCGGATGGCGCACGTCGAACAGGCGGGCGCCGTTGCGCGCGGCCCCGGCCGCCAGGCCCGGCACGTCGGCCAGCTTGCTGTGCAGCCCCGAGGCCAGGTCCAGGCCGAGCGCGAGCGCGCGCTCCAGCGCTCCGATCCAGCTCTCCGCGATCACGCCGCCCCGGTTGGCCACGCCGACTACCAAGGTCCTGGCACCGGCCGCCACGGCCTCGTCCAAGGTCATGTCGTTCAGTCCGAGGTCCGCCCGGCAGCCGGGCAGGCGCAGCTGCCCCAGGCACCAGTCCGGCCGCCATTGGGCGACGCCCTGGGCGGTCTTGGCGCTCAGCTGGTCCGGCGCGTCGCCTAAGAACAGCAGATAGGGATGTCGGATCTCCATGCGCCCTGTCCCTCCCCTCGTCTCACCGGAGCCCCCTTACCCCCAGAGGCCCCGCCGCATGTTATCCGAAACCGGCCGGCTTGTCGCATGGCCTTCGCCTTGCCTTTTCGGCATGACAGGGCTGCTGTTATATCCGCACGGGCCGCGAGCCGCGGCCTGCTCTATCCGCGGCTGGAACGTTCGGTGGCTTCTAAGGGGTGGTGGGTTGACCAAAAAAATGATCGACCGGACCTGGGGGAGGTCCGGTCGATCCGTAGGGAGGTCGGGAAGGCACCAATCCGGAGAGTTCGCTACGCTTGAACCCCGTTCACCCTGGCCAACATCGAAACGGTCCCCCGATTGGTTACCGCCGCGCTGATGGCAAGGACGCCGACTTGGCACCCCCCCACCGGAGATGTGTGCAGAGACTAGCTCGAACGGGCGCCGCCGTGTTGCGTCAAAGTTGTGACCGCTCCCGCCAGCGGTCTCCCGTCCTCAGGCGGCCAGCGGCAGGTCCATGACCAGGGACAGTCCGCCCTGCTGCCGGTTCTCGGCCCAGACCGAACCGCCCACGGCCTCCAGGTTGCGGCGCACGATCCACAAACCGATTCCGAGGTGCTCGCTCGCCTCGTTGGCCGGCTCCACGGCGCCCTGCTGCCCCCCGACGACAAGGGGTGAATCGAAGGCGCCGCGCAACGACACATAGCGCTCGAAGATCCTGTTCAGGTGGGGCGCCGGCACGCCGGGACCCTGGTCGCGCACGGCGAGTTCCGCGCGCTTGTGGCGGGCGGTGAGTTCGATATTGACCGCGCCATAGGGCGGCGAGACGCTCAAGGCGTTGTCGATCACGTTTTCGAACACCACCTCCAGCAATTCCTCGTCGGCGCTGACGACGACGTTGGTTTGAAGCCTGGCGTCGAGCCGCACCTGCCGGCCCGCGAAGCTGTCGGCATAGGCATCCAGCATGCGACCGACCAGGCGCGACAGATCGACATTGTGCCGCGGCCGATCGATCAACTCGGCGGCGACCTCGTCCAGGTGGCGGGCGCTCGTCACGAGACGATCGAGGCGATCGACCGATTCCTCGAGCACGTCGAGTGCACGCAGGGCGCGGCCGCTCTCGGAGGGCACGATGCGGCGCAGGGGTTCGACCGACTGGCGGATGATCGCGATCGGCGTCTTGAAGGCGTGGGCGTTGTCCTCAGCGGCACGCCGCATCCCCTCGGCCGAGCCGCGCATGGCCATGGTCATTCGGTCGAATTCCTGGGCCACCGGCGCAAGCTCCGGCACGAGGTTCTGCTGCTCGAACTTGGAATGCCGCGCGACGCCCTTGCGGATGTCGCGAGCCAGATTCCGGAACCGGGTCAGGCTGCGCCATATGCTGACGAACACGCCGATGGTGAGGGCCGCCATGCCCAAGTAGATGATGGCCGCGAGGCGGATCTCGAGCGTTTTCCAGTAAGGCTGGCCGATCGAGGTTCCGAGGAAGGCACCGGTGGAGTGGGCGGTGATCACCATCCAGCAGCCGCTGTCGGTGGAAATCGGCGTGATCGAGGTGAGCAGCTCCTCTGCGCCACTTGCATTGACATGGCGCAGCGCGATCGGCTCGGCCGCGCAGGTGCTCACCAGGTTCCCGAGCACGCCGCGCTCGATCAGGGCCTCGCGCTCGCGTTCGAGAAAGGCGGGCGGCACCGCCGGCTCGGCCGCGATGAAGAAAAAGCCCTCGGCGCCGCTCTGGTCCTTGGGCCGGTACAGCACCTTGACCCCGGTGCTGGGCGTGGCCAAGCGCTTGACCTCCTTGGGCAGAGCCAGCAGTGGCGAGGCGCCCTCTTGTTCCAGCAACGGCCGCAGGCTCTCGGCCATCAGACGGCCCTGCTCGCCGACGCTTTCCTCCAACAGCTTCCGCTTTTCCTGGTCCGCTTCGCGAAACTCGGTGTACAGGATGACCGGAACGGCGATGAAAACCACGAGCAGCAGCAGGATCTTGCTGATCAGCGATCGCAGCGGCCGATAGAGTCCCCTGGTCCGCTTTCGGGGCGGCCCGGACACGGCCGGCGGGTGGTCCTGAGCGGTCACGCCCAGCCTCCGCTCTCGCCCCCGCCCTCGTCACGCCAGCGATAGCCGAAGCCGGGGTAGTTCTCGACGTGATCGAAATTCGGGTCGACATCGCGGAATTTCTTGCGGATGCGCTTGATGAAGGAGCGCACGTTCGAGCGGAAGCCGTCGGGCCCATAGCCGGCAACGAAGTCTTTGCCGCGCACGAGATCGTAGATCTGACGGTAGGTGACATCGGCGCCCGGTCGCAAAATCATATAATGGACGATGGCGAATTCGGTCAGCGTGAGATCGACCTGCTGGCCGTCCCAGAAGGCGCGCTTTATGTCGATGCGCAGCTCGAGCGGGCCATTGCGCAGGACCGGCGAGTCCGATCCTTCCAGTTCTCCACCGCCCTGGACCTTGGGCCCGTCGGTGATCAGCTTGAGGCGCTTCAGGATGATCGACAGGCGCCGCGACTTGTCGATGAAATCCACCGCGCCCCATTTGAGCGCCGCCTCCTCGTAGATCTCCTCGCCGAGCATGGTCAGAAAGACGACGGGCGTTTCGATCCGCGCCTCGCGCAACGCCTGGAGCACGCCGAGGCCGTCGATCCCCGGCATCCGCCAGTCGAGCAGCACCGCATCGGCCGTCTCGCCGGACTGGAAGTACTCGAGCGCCGACTCGCCGTCTGGGAAATCGACGACCTCAAAGCCTTCCTCGGCCAGGTTGAGACCCAAGGATTCCCGAAACAAATCGTCGTCATCGACAATGGCAACGCGCTTGTAGTCGGTATCGAGAACGGTTGGGTGAAGCGACATGACTTAATTGGTTCCCGCTTTATTCTCGTCGTACAGCAACTCGGCGAAACAGCGCTGGGGCAGGTCCGACGTCTGCTCTGCCCCTTTCACGTCGTAGGTCAGGGCCCGAAAATCCCCGCCGTCGACGTGCGGATAGAAGAAAACACTCAGCACGCAACCACTACCATTATAGGCCCAAACCGTTGCCGGCGGCTGAATTTCTTCCAGCGCCGGCGCGCCCAGCATCAAACGCACCGCGGCGAAATCGAGCCCCACCAGATCCCCGACCGCCGGCTGCTTCTTTTCGCCCTCGGTCGCTGGCGTCGCCGCGGCCTGCTGCTCCTTGGCGGCCGCTTCCCTTTTGGCCGCGGGCTCCGCGACCTCCGGCTTGCGGGCCGGGACGGGCGGTGCGGGCTCTCCCAAGGCGGCCGCCCAGTCGCTCAACTCGGCACATCCCTGCAGGACCAGGAGTCCCAGTCCCAAAATTCCAAGCGGGCGGACCATTCTTCGGTTCCGATTTTTCATCTTCGCTGCTCTCGCCACATGGTCCCGCCGAACGGATTAACGTTATGTTAACGACGATCGCGGCGTGCGGCGAAGGCGAGCGGCTCAAGACATCCGACCGCATGGAGGTACAGGCATAGCCGCAAATCACCGGATCGGGCTCGTGATAAATTTGTGGCCGGTCTGGCCGTTCGATTCAAGTGCTTAGTAGAAGGCTGTCGCGGGGCTTCCACGCGCACCACAGCTCGTCGCCGATCGTCACGCCCGGTTCGGCCGTACGCGCCTCGTTCTGCAGGTTGACGGAGATCGTCCGCCCGGTCTCGTCGGTGACGTACACGAAGGAGCTGCCGCCGTAATAGGCCACCTCGCTGACCTTGCCGTGAACCGCCACCATGTCCTCGTCGGGCTTTTCGCGGCGCAGGCGTACCTTTTCCGGCCGCACGGCGATGCCCACCTCGCCGCTGGCCTCGCCCTCGCCCGGCAGGGAAAAGCGGCCCAGGCCCTTGACCTCGACCAGAACCTCCTCGCCGCTGATGCCGGCCACGCGACCCTCGAAAAGGTTCATCTTGCCGATGAAATCGGCGACAAAACGACAATTCGGGAACTCGTAGAGCTCCGACGGCGGGGCCAACTGACGGACCCTGCCGTGCTCCATCACGGCGACCCGGTTGGCCATGGAGAGCGCCTCGTTCTGGTCGTGGGTCACGATCACGAAGGTGATGCCGACGGCGTGCTGGAGGCGCACGAGCTCGAGCTGCATGGCCTCGCGCAGCTTTGCGTCCAGCGCCGACAGCGGCTCGTCGAGCAGGAGCACCTTAGGCCGCTTGACCAGCGCGCGGGCCAGGGCCACGCGCTGGCGCTGGCCGCCGGACAGCTGGTCCGGCTTGCGCCCGCCGAGGCCGCCCAGCTTGACCAACTCGAGGGCCTCTTCCGCGCGCTCGCGGATCTCGGCTTTCGGCACGTTGGTCACCTTCAAGCCGTAGCCCACGTTGTCGGCCACGGTCATGTGCGGGAAGACGGCGTAAGACTGGAAGACCATGTTGATCGGCCGGCGGTTGGGCGGCACCTTGGACATATCCTGGCCGTCGATCAGGATCTGCCCTTCGCTCGGGGTCTCGAAGCCGGCGATCATGCGCAGCAGCGTGGTCTTGCCGCAGCCCGAGGGCCCGAGCAGGGCGAAGAACTCGCCCTCGCGTATGTCGAGCGAGACGTCGTCCACGGCCGTCACCGTCTGGCCGAAGCGCTTGGTGACCTCCCTGATGCGTATGATCGGCTGGCCTTCGGCCATCTCTTCTAGCCCTCCTCTCCGCCGGCGCGGCGGGACGGCGACTGGAACCGCATGGCCAGCACCGTGGCAATCACGGTGATCACGATCAGCACGGTCGAGGCGGCGTTGACTTCCGGGGTCACCGAGAACCGCACCATGGAAAAGATCTTCACCGGCAGGGTGACGCTGTTGGGCCCGGCGGTGAAGAAGGTTATCACGAAATCGTCCAGCGACAGGGTGAAGGCGATCAGGGCGCCGGCGATGATGCCCGGCCGCAGATAGGGAAGGACGATGTAGCGCATGGTCTGCCATTCGCTGGCGCCCAGGTCCTTCGACGCGTCCTCGAGCTCGCGGTTGAACCCGACCAGGCGGCCGCGCACGGTCACGGCGACGAAGGGGAAGGAAAAGGCGATGTGCGCAATCATGATGTTCGAGAGCGTCAGCGGCCACGGCAGGCCCGTCGGCCAGCCGACGCGCGCGAAGAACGCCATCATGGCCACGCCCATGCAGATCTCCGGGATCACGATGGGCAGCATCATGAAGCCCTCGTAGGCGGCCTTGCCGGGAAAGCGGAAGCGCCACAGGGCGATGGCGACGAGAACCCCGAGGATGGTGGCGACCGCGGTATTGACCACTGCAATGGCGAGGCTGTTGACGAAGGCCTCGATCAGGCTCTCGGTGTTCCAGGCCTTCTCGTAGTACTTGAAGGTGAAGCCGCGCCAGACGATGTTGCGCCGGCTGTCGTTGAAGCTGTAGACGACCAGCAGGATGATCGGCGGAAGGTCGCGCCGACCGTCAGGCGCATCCACCAGCGGCGTGTGTATTCGAGCGGCCCGACGGCCTCGCGGCGGCGCAGCGCGATCCTCTTGCCGACGCCAGCCGGCCCGGCGCCCTGGCCCGCGCTCATGCCTCGAGCCCCTGCTTGCGGCCCGACACGGCGGCACGCAGCGCCAGGGCGCCGAAGGTCAGGTACATGAGCAGGAACGACAGCGCCCCGCCGAAGGGCCAGTCGTTGGCCGACTTGAACTGGCGCTCAATGACGTTGCCGATCAGCTGGCTGTCGGTCCCGCCCAAGAGGTCGGGAATGAAGAACGCGCCGAGGGCGGGAACGAAGACGATGATCACGCCCGACAGGACGCCGTGCCAGGTAAGCGGGAAGATGACCGAGAAGAAGGTCCGCCATTGTCCGGCGCCGAGATCCAGGCTCGCCTCGATGTACGAGCGGTCGATCTTCTCGATGTTCGCGTAGAGCGGCAACACCATGAAGGGGAAGAACGCATAGACGATGCCGAGCGTCACCGCGGTGTTGTTGTACAACAACGGCACCGGCACGAATTTCTCGCCCAGCAGCGCCAGCTCGCCGAGCCCGACAAGGCCAAGCAGGGCGTTGGCCTGCTCCCACAGCCATTCGAGGCCGAAGTTGATGGAGCCGCGCGACCGGAACACGGCGATCAGGGCATAGGTGCGGATCAGCGCGTTGATCCAGAACGGCAGCACGACGGCGATCAGCAGGATCGCCTTCAGGCGCTCCGGCGCAAAGGCGATCGCGAAGGCCACGGGATAGCCCACGATCAGGCAGGCCAGGGTCGCGATCCCCGCCATGACGATGGATTTCCAGAAGATCTCGAGATAGAGCGGCTCGACCGCGCGGACATAGTTGGCGAGGGTCCAGGTGATCTCGATGTCGATGACGCCCCGCTTCTCGCCGAACGAGATCACCCAGACGATCCCAAGCGGGACCAGAAAGAAGACGAAGAGCCAGAAGGCCGGCGGCAGGTTCAGCAGCCAGAAGACGACCGGGTTCTTACGCCAGCTTTCCATTGACGGGTTCCACAGGGGCGAAGGGCATGCTCAAGTGCACAGCAGAAAAAGGGCGGCCCCTTTGTATCGCGGGCCGCCCTTCAAAGACAGTGTGATCAGGCCGCGAAGATTCTCGTCAGAGACTCCTCGCGGATCCGTTCGAGCTTCTCACCCAGATAGAGGCTGGGCTCGCAACGCGCGAGCGTCTCCTCGGTCGGGAAGATGGCCGGGTTCTTGTTGTAGTCGTCTCCGAGCAGGGCCCGAGACGCCTTGTTCGGCGTGGCGTAGTAGATGAACTCGGCGATCGCGGCGCCGGCCTTGGCATCGAGGATGTAGTTGATGAACTTGTGGGCGTTCTCCGGGTGCGGCGCGCCCGCCGGGATGCACAGGCAGTCCTGCCACACATTGCTGCCTTCCTTCGGCACGACGTAGGAGATGTCGTCGTCCTCCTCCATGACCTGGAGGATGTCGCCGTTCCACTCCATGGTCAGATCGACCTCGCCGGACAACAGCAGGTCCTGGCCGTTGTCCTCGGCGAAGACCTTGATATGCGGCTTCTGCTTGATCAGCAGCGCCTCGGCCTGCTTGATCTCGCCCGGATCGGTCGAGTTGTAGGAATAGCCCAGATACTTGAGTGCCGCCTCGATGATGCCCTCGCTGAGGAGCGCTATGCGCCCGGAGTATTCGTCGGAGTCGAGCAGGACCTTCCAGCTGTCGGGCGGCGAACTGACCGCCGACTTCCGATAGCCGATGCCCTGCGTGCCCCACATGTAGGGCATGGAATGCTTGCGGCCCGGGTCGAACGCGGCGTCCTGGAAGGCCGGGTCGATGTTCTTGAAGTTCGTGATCAAGCCGCGGTTTATCGGCAACAGCATCTTGGCCGCCAGCATACGCTCCACGTAGTCGTTGGTCGGCACGATCACGTCGTAACCGGGGTTGCCCTCCTTGAGCTTGGCGAAGAGCTCGTCGTTGTCGGCGTAGAGGTCCATCTTGACCTCGATCCCGGCGGCTTTACTGAAGTCGCCGAGCGTCGTCTCGCCGATGTAGGTGTCCCAGTTGTAGAAGTTCAGCTTCGGTTCCTCGACGCCCCAACCGACCTTGGGCGCGAAGGTTATGCCAACCGCGGCAGCGCCGGTCCCGGCAAGGAAGCCGCGGCGCGAAAAGCGCCTCCCCAGACTCTTGTGCATTTGCTCTCTCCTCTGTCCCGTTCAAATTCGGCCTGAGAGGAAGCATCGGACCTCCCCGGACCGTATTTCGTTCTTTCCAGAGTATTGAAGCCAGCACGCGGTCCGATTGTCAACGCGAGCAAGCGCCGGCCTGCATACCGCGAGATCAATTCAATTCCTGCCTACAGCGTCGCCCGCCGGCCACTGCCGAGGCGGTTGATGCACCGGCGGCCGGCGATACCATCGACTCGGGGCCGAGGCACGGCTACATAGGCACCACCTTGCGGACTGCAGCCCGGACGCCGAGCGGCACAGAGCGGGCGGTCCGCCGGAAGTGCGAGGCATGTTGCAGAACGTCATCGCAGACTGTGCATTGGGTCTATACCGCCTGGCCGGCCGGGCAGGCGGCCCCCTGGTGCGGGCCCACCTGCACCGGCGCGCGCGGCGCGGGCGGGAGGATCCGGAGCGTCTCGCCGAGCGGCTCGGCCGCACGGACCGTGCGCGGCCGGCCGGATCGCTCGTCTGGCTGCATGCGGCCAGCGTGGGCGAAGCGCTGTCCTGCCTGGCGCTGATCGAACGCCTGCGCGCCGAGCGGCCGGAGCTCGCCCTGCTGCTGACCACGGGGACGGTCACCTCGGCCGGCCTCATGGCCGAGCGGCTGCCCGAGGGCGTGATCCATCAATACGCCCCCGTCGACCTTCCCGCCGCGGTCGATGGATTTCTCGCGCACTGGAGGCCGGACCTCGCCCTGATCCTGGAATCGGAGCTCTGGCCCAACCTGCTGCGCGCGGCGGCCCGGCGTGGGATCGACCTGGTCCTGGTGAACGGCCGCATGTCGGCGGGCTCCTATCGCGCCTGGGGCCGGTTCCGGCCCCTGATCCGGCACCTGCTCGGCGGCTTTTCGCTGGTCCTCGCCCAGTCGTCCCAGGACCGCGAGCGCTTGCAGGCGCTGGGCGCCGCCGCGCCGCGCTGTCTCGGCAATCTGAAGTTCGCGGCCGTGGATCCGGCCGCCGAAATGAACGAGCTGGCCGCGCTCGCCGAGGCCCTGGCCGGGCGGCCCTGCTGGCTGGCCGCCTCGACCCATGACGGCGAGGAGGAGATCGCGGCCCGGGTGCACGGGGCGCTGGCGGCCGAAATGCCGGGCCTGGTCACGGTGATCGTGCCGCGACACCCCGAACGGGCGCCGCAAATCGCCGAGGATCTCGCCGCCTCGGGACTCCGCGCAGAGCTGCGCAGCCGCGGCGGGAGGTTCGGCCCCGAGACCGGGATCTATCTGGCCGACACCATGGGCGAGCTGGGGCTCTGGTACCGCCTGGCCGAGGTCGTCTTCGTCGGCGGCTCGCTGGCGGCCAAGGGCGGGCAAAACCTGATCGAGCCCGCCAGGCTGGGTGCGGCGATCCTGTCGGGGCCGGACACCAGCAACTTCGCGCAGATCGCCGAAGAGATGAAGGCAGTCGGCGCCCTCGGACAGGTCCGGGACGGCGAGGAGCTGGCCGCGGAGGTCGGCCGATTGCTGGCCGACGCCGGGGCCCGGGCAGACATGGGACGGGCAGCCGAAGCCTACGCCAGGGCACGATCGGACGTCCTGGAGGACGTGCTGGGGGCGCTTGCGCCCTGGCTCGACCGGGCCGAGGTGAAATACGAACGGGTAGACCCGCCATTAATCTGATATTAGAGCGGGCGCGCTAATGCTGCGGAACGCCGACACAACGGGCCCGATTTCATGTCCAAGACACCCCTGGTCGTAAGCGCCAAGGTCGCGGTCACCGGACTGCTGCTGTACTTCGTGCTGCGTGAGGTGGCGCTGGCGGAGGTGACGGCGCGGCTGGCCGAGCTGTCGCTTTGGCCGCTG
>CAMYMY010000018.1 GCA_947259625.1 uncultured Kiloniellales bacterium
CTGCCGGCCTCGAACGTTGTCCTGGATCGCCGGGTCAAGCCCGGCGATGACAAGAAAGGCTTTCCCAGGGGCGGCTCTCCCACTCAATTCCGGGTCAGGATGAGCACGTTTCCGAACAGGACGAGGCCGACGCCGAGTGCCGCGAACAGGGTCCACTGGAAGCCCTCGAACCAGGTCGAGAGCGCCAATGCGACGACCGGGAACAGTACCGTGGCATAGGCCGCCCGGTCGGCGCCGATCCGGCCGATCAGGGTGAGATAGCTCCAGAAGCCGACCACCGTGGCGAAGACCGCGAGGTAGAGCAGCGAGAGAACGTAGGGCCAGGCCGGGTCGAAGGCGAAGGGGCTGCCGCGCAGCAGGGTCAGGAAAGTCACGAAGATGCCGCCGTAGAGCATGCCATAGGTATTGCTCTGGATCACCGGCAGGGCGCGGCGGCTCTGGTTCCAGGCCGAGGTCAGCATGCCGAGCGAGGCCGAGACGGTGCCGGCGAGCGACAGGACGAGCCCCAGCGTGCCCCGTCGCGACAGGTCGAAGGCCGCGACCTCGGGCCAGAACACCAGGGTGATGCCGCCGAGCCCGAAGGCCGCGCCCAAGACCACCCGCGGGCGCAGCGCGGCACGGAACAGCAGACTATGGCCCAGGATATTCATAACGACGATGGTCGAGAAGGCGACGGCCACCAGGCCGGTCGTGAGGTATTGGCTGCCCAGGTAGATGAGAAAGTAGTTGGTCGAGAACAGGCAGACGCCCTGGAGCGCCATGAACCCGTGGTCGGCCAGGGAGAAGGCCAAGCGCCGCCGGGCCAAGAGGCAGAAGCCCAGCATGATCGCCGCGGCGAGCGCGAAGCGGTAGACCACCGAGACCTCGGGCGCGACGACGCCGAGCTGGAACTTGATCGCCAGCCAGCTCGTGCCCCACAGCAGCACGGTGAGCGTATAGAGCGAGAGATCCACGGGGCGCGGCTCAGCGGGTCATCGCGTAAACCGGCCGCAGGGACCTTGCGTCCGCCCCTCAGATCTCCGCGAAGACGTGGGTCTCGGCCTTGGCGCCGGGGTGGGTCACCGCGCCCTTGCAGGCAGGGCCGACGGTCTGGGCGTAGCGCCACAAGGCACCGGACTGGAAGTCGGTCGTGCGCGGCTGCCACTTGGCGCGGCGGGCCGCCAGCTCTTCCTCGGAGAGCTCGACGTCGAGCGTGCCCTTCTCGGCGTCGATGACGATCATGTCGCCATCCTCGAGCAGGCCGATCGGGCCGCCCACGGCCGCCTCGGGGCCGACGTGGCCGATGCAGAAACCGCGCGTGCCGCCGGAAAAGCGCCCGTCGGTAATCAGCGCCACCTTGCCGCCGGTGCCCTGGCCGTAGAGCGCGGCGGTGGTCGAGAGCATCTCGCGCATGCCGGGGCCGCCCTTCGGCCCCTCGTAGCGGATCACGAGCACGTCGCCTTCCTCATAGTTGCGCTCGAGCACGGCCTCCAGCGCGTCCTCCTCGCAGTCGAAGACCCGCGCGGGGCCGCGGAAGGCGAGCTCGGTCATCTGGGCGATCTTGACGATGCCGCCCTCGGACGCGAGGTTGCCCTTGAGACCGACTACGCCGCCGGTCGTGCTGATCGGGTTGGAGACCGGCCTGACCACGTCCTGGTCGTCGGGCAGCACGATGCCCTCGAGATTCTCGGCAATCGTCTTGCCGGTCACGGTGAGGCAGTCGCCGTGCAGGTAACCGCCGTCCAAAAGCGCCCGCATCAGGACCTCCACGCCGCCGACCTCGTAGAGGTCCTTGGCGACGTACTTGCCCGAGGGCTTGAGGTCGGCGATGTAGGGCGTGTCGCGGAAGATTTGGCAGACGTCGTCCAGGTCGAAGTCGATGCCGGCCTCGTGGGCGATCGCCGGCAGGTGCAGGCCGCCGTTGGTCGAGCCGCCCGAGCAGGCGACGATCCGGGCCGCGTTCTCGAGCGCCTTGCGGGTGACGATCTGGCGCGGGCGCGGGCCCTCTGCCAGCAGTTGCATGACCGTCTCGCCCGAGGCCTCGCAGAAGGCGTCGCGCGATTCGTAGGGCGCCGGCGCGCCGGCCGAGCCGGGCAGGGCCAGGCCGATCGCCTCGGAGACGCAAGCCATGGTGTTGGCCGTGAACTGCCCGCCGCAGGAGCCGGCCGAGGGGCAGGCGACGCATTCGAGCGCGTGCAGGTCGTCGTCCGACATCTTGCCGGCCGAGTGGCTGCCGACCGCCTCGAAGACGTCGACAACCGTCACGTCCTTGTTGCGGAAGCGGCCCGGCAGGATCGAGCCGCCGTAGATGAAGACGGACGGCACGTCGAGGCGCACCATCGCCATCATCATGCCGGGCAGCGACTTGTCGCAGCCGGCGAGACCCACCAGGGCGTCGTAGCAGTGGCCGCGCATGGTGAGCTCGACCGAATCGGCGATCAGGTCGCGCGAGACCAGCGAGGACTTCATGCCGGCGTGGCCCATGGCGATGCCGTCGGTCACGGTGATCGTGGTGAATTCGCGCGGCGTGCCTTGGGCCGCCTTGACGCCCAGCTTGACCGCCTGAGCCTGGCGGTGCAGCGAGATGTTGCAAGGCGCCGCCTCGTTCCAGCAGGTCGCCACGCCGACGAAGGGCTGGGCGATTTCCTTGTCGGTCATGCCCATGGCGTAGTAGTAGGAGCGGTGCGGCGCGCTGGCCGGCCCCAGGGAAACATAGCGGCTCGGCAGCTTCGACTTGTCGAACTTGGGCTTGTCGTCCAGCGGCATGGGTCACTCCCCTCCTGCGTCTTGTGTCCTTGTTTGCCGGGCAGGATACCGGGGTGGCGCCCGGCGCACCAAGGCTTTTCGCGCAAGGCTGGCCTGCGCCGGCGCGCCCGGCTATCGTCGCTGTCCGAAGGCGGTGAGGGGAGTCGATGGGAGCGCTGAACGAGTACGGGCCGATCCGCAGGATCGCGCTACGCCACGCGAAGGACGCCTTCGGCAGCCGCGCGGCGGTCGAGCGGCAGTGGCGGGAGCTGGGCTACAAGGCCGCGCCGGATTTCGACCAGGCGGTGGCCGAGTACGACCGCTTCGCGGAGACCATAGCGGCGAGCGGGGCCGAGATCGTCTTCCTGCCGGGCGGCAAAGGGCTGTCGCTCGATGCGATCTACCTGCGCGACGCGCTGCTGCCCGGGCCGGAGGGCCTGGTGCTGTGCAACATGGGGAAGAAGGCGCGCGAGCCGGAGCCCGAGGCCGCCGGGCGGGTGTTGGCCGACCACGGGCTGACAGTGGCGGGCGCGGTCACCGGCCAGGGCCGGATCGAGGGCGGCGATGCCGTCTGGCTCGACGAGACGACCTGCGTCGTCGGGTTGACCCACCGCACCAACGTCCAGGGCACACGCCAGCTCCGGGGGATCCTGGGCCCGGGCGTTACGGTCGAGACCGTCGACCTGCCGCACTACAAGGGGCCCGGGGACGTGTTCCACCTGATGTCGATCCTGAGCCCGCTGGATGCGGACCTGGCGCTGGTCCATTCGCCGCTCATGCCGATCGGCTTCCGCCGCCGGTTGCTGGACCGGGGCCTGGAGCTGGTCGAGGTCGCGGAGGAGGAGTTCGAGACCATCGGCTGCAACGCCCTGGCGCTCGGTCCCCGGCGCTGCCTAATGCTGGAGGGCAACCCGGAGACCCGCCGGCGCCTGGAGGCGGCGGGCTGCGAGGTGCTGGTCTATCGCGGCCGGGAGATCTCGGCCAAGGGCGACGGCGGCCCCACCTGCCTCACCCGGCCGCTCGAGCGCGGCTGAGCGCAGCCAGGGAAAGGCGTGCCATGTTCGAAGGCTTCGGCCGCGAGTGGATCGATACCGGCGAGTCCGAGATCCACTTGGTCCGCGGTGGCGGGGGTCCGCCGCTGTTGTTGCTGCACGGCTTCCCGCAGAGCCACGTCGCCTGGCACAAGGTTGCGCCGGCGCTGGCCGAGGCCTTCACCCTGGTGATCCCCGACCTGCGCGGCTACGGCGACAGCAGCGGGCCGGACCCGGACCCCCGCAACGAGGCCTATTCGAAGCGGGTCATGGCGCTCGACATGGTCGCGGTCATGGCGGCGCTCGGCTTCGAGCGCTTCGCGTTGGCCGGCCACGACCGCGGCGGCCGGGTCGCCTACCGCCTGGCGCTCGACCACCCGGAGCGGGTGTCGCGCCTGGCCGTGCTCGACATCGTGCCGACCCTGGAGATGGCCGAGACGGTCGACCTCGGCTTGGCAATCGGCACCTACCACTGGTTCTTCCTCGCCCAGCCGGCGCCCCTGCCCGAGCGCCTGATCGCGGGCGATCCGGAGTTCTATCTCGACTTTACCCTGGACAGCTGGGCCGACGACCCCGAAGCGATCGACCCCGAGGCGCGTGCCCAGTACCGGCGGTGCTTCCAGAACGACAGCGTGATCGCGGCCGCCTGCGCCGACTACCGCGCCGGCCTCACGACCGACCTCGACTACGACCGGGCCGACCGGGCGACCGGACGCCGGATCGCCTGCCCGCTGCTCGCGCTCTGGGCGGCGCAGGCCAGCGACGGCAAGGAGATCGATTTCGAGGGCGTCTGGCGGCGCTGGGCCAAGGAGGTCGAGGGCGTCGGAATCCCGTCTGGGCATTTCCTCATGGAGGAGGCGCCAGACGATACCGCCAGGGCGTTATCGCGATTCTTCCTCGAACCCTGAACCGACCTCTGGACAATCTCGGCGGTCGACCCAAATAGGAAACCAGGGGGCCGAAGGATCCGGCATGGGGGTAGGATTTCATGTGGTTTTGCGGGCCGTGGCGGCCTTTGCCGTCGCGGCTCAGGTCGTTTCCGCCGGCCCGGCGTCGGCGCAGGGCGCGCCGGCGACCCTGCTCGCCGCCGGGGACATCGCCTACTGCAAGCCGACCTGGGCGGACAAGCTGTTCTACTTGGTGAAGAAGGGGCGAAAGTTCAAACGCGCCAACCACAAGACCGCCCGGTTGCTCGACCGCCTGGAGGGCACGATCGTCGTGCTCGGCGACCTCGCCTACCGGGAGGGGTCGGCCGAGCAGTTCGAGCGCTGCTACGACCCGACCTGGGGCCGCCACAAGGAGCGGACCTACCCGGCCCCGGGCAACCACGAGTACCGCAGCAGCAGCGACGCCGCGCCCTATTTCGCCTATTGGGGCGAGCGCGCCGGCGGCAAGAAGCGCGGCTACTACAGCTTCGACCTGGGCGCCTGGCACATCATCGCGCTCAACAGCAACATCAAGGCGGGGCGGAAATCCAAGCAACTGCGCTGGCTGCGCGCCGACCTGGCAGAGACCACGGCGCGCTGCATCCTGGCCTTCTGGCACCATCCGATGTTCAGCTCGGGCGGCAACGGCGACCACCCCATGATGCGCCACGCCTACCGGGCGCTCTACGAGGCCGGCGCCAGCGTCGTGCTGGCCGGTCACGACCACATCTACGAACGCTTCGCCCCGCGGGACCCCGAGGGCCGCCGGGACGAGCCGCGCGGCATCCGCAGCTTCGTCGTCGGCACCGGCGGCGCGCCCTTGGGCAAACAGCGCCGCACCAACAAGACCAGCGAGGTCGTGCGCACCGGCTCCTGGGGCGTGCTCGAGCTCACCCTCCACCAGGACCGCTATGACTGGGAATTCGTGACCCTCGACGGCCGCGGCAAGGGCGATACCGGCAGCGCCGCCTGCGTCGAGCGGGCCCCGCTCGTCCAGGCCGCGAACTAGTCGCTCAGGCGCTCCAGCGCGGCGGCTAGGCGGTCGCTTTTCTCGGCCTGTTCGGCGCGGCGCTCGCGCTGCTCCTCGACCACCTCTTCCGGCGCCTTGGCGAGGAACTGCTCGTTGGCCAGTTTCTTGTCCAGTTTCGCGAGCTCGGCCGCCAGCTTATCCTTCTCGCGCGCCAGACGGGCCTTTTCCTGTTCGACGTCGATCACCCCGGCAAGGGGCAGGATCGCCGTGGCCTCGTCTATGACGATCTGGGCGGCACCCTTGGGCACCTCGGCCTCGGCGACCTCGATGCCGTTCAGGCGGGCCAGGCGGCCGATGATGTCGCGGTGCACCTCCAGCCGTCCCAGGGTCTCCGGCCCGGCGTCCTTCATCAGCAGGCCGATCTTGGCCGCCGCGGGCACGTTCATCTCGGCCCGAACCGCGCGGACCTCGCCGATCAGGCGGATCGCCCAGTCGATCTCGGCCTCGACCTCCGGGTCGATCAGGGCGGCGTCGAAGGCAGGCCAGGGGGCGGTGATCAGCCGGCCCTCCGTGCCCGCGCCGACATGCTCCCACAGCTCCTCGGTGATAAAGGGCATGACCGGGTGCAGCAGGTGCAGCAGCCGGCCCAGCACCCAGGCCATGGCGGCGCGCGTCTCGGCGGCGGCCGCCTCGTCCCCGCCGGCCAGGACCGGCTTGGTGAACTCGATGTACCAGTCGCAGAACTCGCGCCAGGTGAAGTGGTAGAGGAGATCCGCGATGTCGTTGAAACGGTAGGCCGCGTAGGCCTCGTCGAGCGCCTGCCCGGTTTCCGCCAGCTTGCCGACGATCCAGCGGTTGACCGGCTGGCGGCACTTGGCCGGGTCGAACTTCGGATCCAACGCCGCGCCGTTCATCAGCGCATAGCGCGCCGCGTTCCACAGCTTGGTACCGAAGTTGCGGTAGCCCTCGATGCGCGATTCCGCCAACTTGACGTCGCGGCCGGCCGGCGCCGAGAGCGCCGTCAGGGTGAAGCGCAGCGCATCGCAGCCAAAGCGCTCGATCAGCTCCAGCGGGTCGACCACGTTGCCCTTGGCCTTGGACATCTTCTGGCCGTGCTCGTCGCGCACCAAACCGTGGATGTAGACCGTGCGGAACGGCACCTCGCCCTTGAAGTGGAGGCCCATCATCATCATCCGGGCAACCCAGAAGAAGATGATGTCGAAGCCGGTGACCAGCACGTCGCCCGGATAGTAGCGCGCGAGCTCCGGCGTCTCCTCGGGCCAGCCGATCGTCGAGAAGGGCCAGAGCGCCGAGGAGAACCAGGTGTCGAGCACATCGGGGTCGCGGGTGAGCTCGACCGCCTTGCCGTAATGCTTCCGCGCGGCGGTCCCGGCCGCCGCCTCGCTCATCTCGACGAAGATCTCGCCGTCCGGGCCGTACCAGGCGGGCACCTGATGGCCCCACCAGAGCTGCCGCGAGATGCACCAGGGCTGGATGTTGCGCATCCACTCGAAATAGGTGTTCTCCCACTGCCTGGGCACGAAGACGGTCTGCCCCTGCTCGACCGCCGCGATGGCCGGTGCGGCGAGCGTCTTGGCGTCGACGTACCACTGGTCGGTCAGCCAGGGCTCGATCGGCACGCCGCCGCGGTCGCCGTGCGGTACCACGTGGAGATGGTCCTCGACCTTCTCGATCAGGCCCTCGGCCTCGAGGTCGGCGACGACGAGATCGCGCGCCTTGTACCGGTCGAGGCCGCGGTACTTTTCGGGCACCGCGTCGTTGAGCCGGGCATCCCGGTCGAAGATGTTGATCAGCTCCAGGCCGTGACGCCGGCCCACCTCGAAGTCGTTGAAGTCGTGCGCCGGGGTGATCTTGACCGCGCCGCTGCCGGTCTCCGGGTCCGCATGCTCGTCGGCCACGATCGGCATGCGCCGGCCGACCAGCGGCAAGACCGCGTGCTTGCCGATCAGGTCCTTGTAGCGGTCATCCTCAGGGTGCACGGCCACGCCGCTGTCGCCCAGCATGGTCTCGGGCCGGGTCGTGGCAACCACGATGTAGCGGCCCTTCTCACCCTCGATCGGATACTTGAAGTGCCAGAGGTGTCCCTGGGTCTCGACCTGCTGCACCTCGAGGTCCGAGATCGCCGTGTGCAGCTTGGGGTCCCAGTTGACCAGGCGCTTGTCGCGGTAGATCAGGCCCTGCTTGTGGAGGTCGACGAAGACCTTGCGCACGGCCAGCGAGAGCCCTTCGTCCATGGTGAAGCGTTCGCGTGGCCAGTCGGCCGACGCGCCCAGGCGGCGCAGCTGGCGCATGATCGTGCCGCCGGACTGCGCCTTCCAATCCCAGACCTTCTCTACGAAGGCTTCGCGGCCGAGATCGCGCCGGTGCAGGCCCTCCTCCGCCAGCCGCCGCTCGACGACCATCTGGGTGGCGATGCCGGCATGGTCCATGCCCGGCTGCCAGAGCACGTCGCGCCCTGTCATGCGGTAGTAGCGGATCAGGATATCCTGGATCGTAAAGGTCAGCGCATGACCGATGTGCAGGCTGCCGGTTACGTTGGGCGGCGGCATCATGATGGTATAGGGAGCCGCCGTGGAGGTTGCGTCGGCGCCGAAGGCGCCGGACGCCTCCCAAGCGGCATAGTGCTTCGTTTCGACCTCGGCGGGCCGAAAGGTCTTCTCCAGCATCGCTGGCCTGTCCTCTGATTCGCCGGTTTGGGGCACGAGTGGCCCCGGGCGTCGCCTAGACGTTCTCCGCGCGGCGGGCCATTCGCTTGATCTCTTCCCTGAGGACCCGTTCCACCAAGGTCTCCAAATGCTCGTCCAGCCAGCCTCTCAGGTAGGGCTCGAGCGCCGCGCGCACGAGCGAGTCGAGCGCCTGGTTGTCGCCAACCGGTCCGTCCTGGCCTTTCCCCTGCTCCATGAGAGCGCCGGCAAAGTCCGACAGCGCAGCGGTTACCGCCGCGTCCGTCTCGGGGGATACGAGGCCCCCGGACCCGGCGGCCCCGGTGCCCCTATTTTCCATCTCGTCGCCCCCGCCGGTCACGCTGGCAAGAATTGCATCGATCTCATCTTCCTCGGTCTTGCCCGCTTCGTCCTCGACCCGTTCGGTGAGTTCGAGCACGTCGTCCGGCGCCGCTTCCTCTGCGGTGGAGGCTTCCTCCGCCCCCGCCTCCGGGTCGTCCTCCGAGATGATCTTTCGGATGGAGGCCAGGATTTCCTCCATGGTCGGCTCGCCCTGGTCGCTGGGGTCACTCATGAATCAAGATTCCGGTGGCTTTCCTGGTTTCATGGTCTATTTAGTCGGGCCATATCCAATCGTAAAGTGATAGTTGCCGCCAAGCGGCGGCGCCGGGGCGGGCGGTGGGTCGGCGCGGGCGATGGGCCGGGGCGCCCAATCGCGATCCCCGCAGGCCTCAATCACCCGGAATCCCGATGCCGAACCACTTGTCGCGGACCGCCTCGTAGTCGCTGACCGGATCGTAGACATCCACCGGCAGCTTCAAGTCGGCGGCGGTCAACCGCCCCATGGTTGCGAGCTCGGCGTAGCTGGCCACCAGGTCGTCGCGCTGGGCACGCACGAGTTCCACCTGGGACACCAGTAGTTCCTGTTCGGCATCGAGCACATCCAGAACGGTGCGGGCCCCGACCGCCTGTTCCTGGCGCACGCCCTCGAGCGCGATCGTGTTCGCCGCGACCCCGGCCGTGATCGACACGATCTGCCCGCGGGCGGTCTGGTAGGCCTCCCAGGCCCTGATGGCATTCTGTTCGACGGTCCGCCGCGCCGAGTCGATCTCGAGGCGTCGCTGGTTCGCGATCTGCTTGTCCTCGCGCACCTGGCTCGAGACCAATCCCTGCTGATAGAGCGGGATGGTGACCTGGGCCAGGATCCGGTACTGGTCCGTTTCGCCGTTGTCGACGACGCTTTCCTCGCTGTGGCTGATGTCGCCGCTCAGCGAGACCTCGGGCAGGAACCGCCCGAGGTCCTCGCGTACTTGGTGCCGCGCAGCGGTCGCACTGAACTGGGCCGAAGCGAGGTTGGGATTCCGGGCCAGGGCGATATCGACGACAGTCTTCTGTTCGGCCGGCAAACCCTCCAGCTGCGGTGGCTGCACCAGGATCCCCGGGTAGATGCCGATCACCCGTTGATAGATGGCGCGGCTCGACGCCAGGTTGCCCTCGGCGTCGATACGTTCCGCCGTCGCGCGCGCCAGGCGGGCCTCCGACTGGGCCACATCGGTACGGGTGATCTCGCCCACCGTGAACCGGTCGCGGGCGGCCTCGAGCTCGCGGCTAAGCACCTGCTCGTTGTTGCGAGTGAGCCGCAGCACCGACTGGTCGCGCCAAACATCCATATGGGCGATGACGGCATCCAGCAGTACGTCCTGCTCGGTCGCCGTCAGGCGCGCGCGCTGGGCCTCGACCTCGGCCTCGGCGCGGGCCGTTTCGGCCACGGTCCGGCCGCCGCGGTAAAGCGACTGGGTCACGCCGACCCCCACCTCCCAGGGTTCGGTCGTCTCCGTGTCGGAGCCCGAGTCCCCCTGGAACTCGCGGCGCTCGAGGCCGGCCGACCCGCCGACAGTGACCTGCGGCCGCCAGTTCGACAGCGCCTGCGGCACCCCTTCGTTGACGGACCGGAGCTGGGCGCGCGCCGCGAGCAGGTCCGGGTTCGAGCTGTAGGCCGTGGCGAGCGCCTCCTCGAGCGTCTGCGCGCCGGCGGGAGGCGTCACCGAAACGGCGACGGCAAGACCCAGGACGATGCCCGGAGCGAGGCCCCGGCGGAGCGGACGGCGATCGCGACGAGGGATCATAGGGACCGGGTCCGGCTTGCCGGCGGCGGTCTGTCCAGTCAACCAATCAAGCATGGCGGTTCTGCCCATCTTCCTTGACGCCTCGATCGGCCCCGCCGTCCGGCACGTGGTCCACGGCCGCGATTCCCGCTCGCTGCCCGACCGGGCGAACGCTCCGTTTATACTCAGAACACAAAGCCGACCTCGCGCGTGAAGCCCGGCAGGAACGGCGTCGCCGCGTCGAACAGCACCCGGTGCGACGGCACGCCTGCGATCCGCTGCGTCAAAGTCCCCCGGCCAAGGCCCGCCTGGTCGCGAACCACGGCGACCAGACGACCCCCCTCGGCCAACTGGTCACAAATCGTCTGCGGCACTTCGGCCACGCTTCCGCCGACCAGTATCACGTTGTAAGGCCCCTGCTTGGCGTAACCCTCGGTCAAGGCACCCTCGACCACGAGGACGTTGTCGACGCCGAGCCCGCTCAAGGTCTGCCCGGCCTGCTCGGCGAGGCCGGCATCGCTCTCCAGCGCCACCACGGTGGCGGCAAGCTGCGCCAGGATCGCGCTCGCGTAGCCGGTACCACAGCCGATATCGAGCACAACGTCGCCGGGCTCGACGGCGGCGGCCTGCAACAGTCGGGCCAGCACCCGGGGCTCCATAAGATAGCGGTCCTCGGCAATGCTCACGTCCTTGTCGACGTAGGCGATGCCCCGCTTGGCCTCCGGTACGAAGAGCTCCCGCGGGACGGATTCAAAAGCCGCCACGATCTGCGGATCCGAAACCTTGTTGGGCCGCAGCTGGCTCTCCACCATGTTCGCGCGCGCGCCGGCGTAGTCCACGACTGTTCCCCAGCTCCCCTTGTTCGGCGGCGGCCTTCGCGCCGTTGCCGTGCCAACCAGAGGCAGAGTTTTACGGAGGAACAGCGGGAAAGACAAGGCACGACGATGCGTCCGGACCAGCCCCGCCCCGGGCCCGGCCGCACACGCCGCGCCGCGCTTGACCCTCGCCTACGCGCCTCTTATATGTCGCGGACTTCGCGGCGCGCCTTTCGCCCGCCCCCGGCCCGGTGGCAGAGTGGCTATGCAGGGGACTGCAAATCCCCGTACGTCGGTTCGATTCCGGCCCGGGCCTCCACCAGATCGACCGCCAAACCATCATTGGCTGCGCCCGGCGCCGCGCCCCGCTTGCAACGCGCCTGCACTTCGCCGCAAAGTATGCGCAGGCGACCGCCGCGGGGGACCGTCTTTATGAAACTAACGCTGCTGGGGACCGGCTGTCCGGCCGTGCACACCGAGCGCTACGGCCCGGCCCAGGTGGTTTGCCACGGGCGCGCGGCCGTGCTGGTCGACTGCGGCTCTGGGGTGACCCAGCGGCTGCTGGCCGCGGGGCTCTCGGGCCGGGACCTGGACGCGGTGCTGTTCACCCACCTGCACTCGGACCATATCGTCGATCTGTTTCAGCTCGTGATCTCGAGCTGGCACCAGGGCCGCGACCGGCCGCAGAGGGTCTACGGACCGCCGGGCACCCGGCGCTACGTCGAGGGCCTGATGGCGCTGTGGCGCCCCGAGCTCGACCAGCGCATCGCCCACGAGCGCCGCCCCTCGACCGCGGCGCTCGAAGTCGAGGTCGTGGAGTTCGGCGCAGGCGAGGTGCTCGCCCTGGACGGCCTGAAGGTCGAGGCGGTCGAGGTCGACCACCGGCCGGTCGAGCACGCCTACGGCTTCGTCTTCGAGGCGGACGGCGCGCGCCTCGTGCTGTCCGGCGACACCCGCCCCTGCCCGGACCTGACCCGGGCCGCACGCGGCGCCGACCTGCTGGTCCACGAGGTCTTCGTGCACCGCGAGCTGCCCGTTGTGGGCGGCCTGCGCAGCGCCGAGACGGTCGCGAACGTGGCCGCCTACCACACCCTCTCCGACCAAGTCGGCAAGGTCGCGGCCGAAGCGGGGGTCGGCGTTCTGGTGCTGACCCACTTCGTGCCGCCCGGCTGCGACCGCGGGGCGCTGCTGGCCGAGGTGGCCGCCGACTTCGACGGGCCGGTGGTGCTCGGCGAGGACCTCATGACCCTCGATCCGATTCGGCGCAGCGTCGCCCACGGCGGCGCGATGCTCGGCCTTGGCCGTCGCGCGCCCGCCGAAACTGACGGTGAAACAGCGGGTTAAGAATTCAAAAGAATTTATTCAATATTTTTCCAGCAATATACAAATATTATAGCGAAAATATAAAGCAAACTACAATGTGAGTACTTATACTAGTGGCGTTTATTCTATTATTTTAACTTTTCATAAAGAATTTCTATCTACATTATTTATACATTCAGAGCTTAAACGGCTTCCGGAGGGTCTCATGGGGCAGCCAATGTCCAACCGCAGCAAGTCCGTCGTCTACAGCGCCACTGTGATCCTGGCCGCCATCTCGGTTTGGAATTTCGGACTATTCTGACTTCGGACTATTCTGACAATGCTCTCACAACCTGCCCCCCGCCCAGGCGGGGGTTTTTCTTGCCGGCGTCGACAGACCTCGGGTTTACGTGCACGCGGCTCCGTGCGCGCGCAGGACGGGCCGCCGGCGGCCTGCAAGGCCGACCGGCGTTGACCCGAATCCTGCGACGTGGCGCTGGCCCCCGGCCGGTTGCCGGAGTCAGTTGATCTCCCAGGCGCCGTCGCTCGCCTTGCAGGCGCGGAACGTCTCCTTCGCCGGCTCGCCGGTGCCCACGATCACGGTGTAGTTGACCGTGCGGCAGGCGGTCGCGACGGTCGAGTCCTCGACCACCACGTCCTTGCCCAGCTTGTCGGCATCCAGGTCGATCTCGTCCTCGCGCAACACGGGGGCCCGCTTCGACTTGATCGGGCCGACTAGCTTGGCAAAGACGTAACCGACGGCCTTGCCGTCTATGCCGACCATGATCCACTTGCCGCCCTCGACCCTGCCGATGGCGGTGAACTTCTCGCCCTTGGCCAGGCCGCCGACGAGTCGGTTGCCGGTGCCGGGGGCCGCGCGCAGGTTGGCGTTGCGCTGCGCCGACCAGACCTGAGCGATCAGCTCCAAGCCGGGCGAGGCCGCGATCCCCTTGTTCCGGGCGGTCTGGATCTGGCGCTCGTCCATCTCCTTCTTGCCGGGGGTGATGACCGCACGGGTCCCGGTCTTGGGATTGCTCCAGGTAACCGCCTTGCCGGCGGGGGTCCATTCCAGCGCCCGGGCCGAGGCCTTTTCGATGGCGATCGCGTCGTCCTCGCTCAAATCGCCGCCGACCTGCCGGGCGATGTAGTTGCCGTCGGATCCGCCGAACCATCCGCCGATCGTGTCCGAGGATGTCGCGGCCATCTCCTTGACCGACTCGCAACCGGCCAGCAGACCGGCGGCCAGGCACAGCATTCCGACCTTGGAAGCAGCCGTCTTCATCACATGATCTCCCTCATGACTTCCACGAAATAGACTGGCGCCCTCCGGTTTCTCCGAAACTCGATCTCTGGGGGTGCGGTGAGAAGCCGAAGACCGTCACCAATTTCTACGCCGCGAAATATCAAGGTATGATTAAACATGGCCTGAGATCGGACCCGGTCGTCGGCTCGCACGGCCCGTGGCGGCCGGCGGGTGAGGTGGGGCGGGGCGAAGCGTCCGCAACACCAAACAATTTGCAGGGCCCTCGACGGTTTGTTATAACCCCGCCGCCCGCCCGCTGGGCCGGGCCGACGCGCATACCGGCAGGAGCCCGGGTGCCCCTGATCCGCGGTAGCTCAGTTGGTAGAGCAGGTGGCTGTTAACCACCGGGTCGTAGGTTCGAGTCCTACCCGCGGAGCCAATACGGAAGAGGGCCCGGCCTTGGGCGGCCGGGCCCTCTTGCCGACCGGGGCAGGGCGACGCCCGGAGGAGAGCAACCGAGAGCCTTGGCTTGTCGCTTCCTGTGCTTCCTGAACGCCAATCTGTCGATTCGCCGCTGGCGGTTGTCGCTCTGGCGCCAAGATCCGAGTGCCTTTTGGGCTATTGCTGGGGCGGTCAATCGCGATCAAAGCCCGATAAGGAGCGTCCCCCATGGCCCTGCCCCCGCACGTCAAGACCGTCGTCATCGGCGCCGGGATTCACGGTCTCTCGACCGCTTGGCACCTGGCCGCGAGGCTGAAGGCCCAGGGCAAGGGCGGCGGCAAGGGCATCCTGGTGCTCGACAAGACCGCGATCGCCGCCGGGGCCAGTGGGATCGCCTGCGGCGTGGTGCGCAACAACTACTACCAGCCGGCCATGCGCGAGCTTATGGCCCAGTGCGTCGAAGTCTGGGAGAGCGATCCCGCGGCCTTCAGCTATCACTCCGTGGGCTACATGCAGATCAGCCCCGAGGCCATGCGCGACGACGTGGCCGCGATCCACGAGCAGCAGAAGGCGATCGGCTACGAGTCGCTCTTCGTCGAGGGCGCGGGTGCCTCCGAGGTTTACATGAAGGGCCTGTTCGACGACTGGCAGGCCCGGGGCATCACCTCGGTGCTGCACGAGAAAAAGGGCGGCTACGCCAACAACACCGCCGCGATCTACGGCCTGGCCAAGAAGGCGGAGGATCTGGGCGTGCGCATCGCGACCGGCATCGAGGTGACCGGGTTTCGGAGCGGCCATGCCGCAGCCGCGGTCGCGGCGGTCGAAACCGACAAGGGAGTGATCGAGTGCGATCAAATCGTGGTGGCGGTGGGCCCCTGGATCAACCGGCTCTGGACTCTGCTCGAGCTGCCCAAGACCGTGACCATCAAGGGCCGCGACGGCGGGCGGCACGAGGATATCCCCATGTGGCGCTACTGGGCGCTCGAGGAAGGCACGCTAGGGGTCGATCCGAATCTGCAGAAGACCAACGACGGGGCCATGCCGCCGGTGATCCACGTGGACACCGACGCGCCGCTTCGCTCCGACGTGGACGGCTCGCTGATCACCGAGCAGATGTGGGGCATCTACTACAAGCCGGACTTCAACTTCGGCGGCGTCCAGGGCGGCGCCATGCCGCAGAAGGTCGAGGTGCCCGCGGATCAGGTCGCCGTCGATCCCTACGGTCCGGACTCGCCGGACTTCGTGGTCGACGACAATTTCGCCCACATGTGGTGCTCGGCGCTCGCCTTCTGCCAGAAACGCTTCCAAGGGCAGATCGGCAGGTACAAGAAGGAGCCCTCTGGCGGGCTCGGCTGCTTCACGCCGGATTCCTTCCCGGTGTTCGACCGTTTCCGCGAGAACGTGTTCGTGATCGCGGACTCCAACCACGGCTACAAGATGATCGGGGTCGGCAAGCTGGTCGCCGAGGAGCTGCTGGGCGGCGGCTCCGCGCTGCTCGACCCCTTCGGCTTCGCGCGCTACGCCGAGGGCCGGCTGCACCCGGTCTCCCACAGTCCTTTCCCGTGGAGTTGAGTGTCCACCCGGATTCTCGTCAGCGAATCAACGGGCTCGGCCCGATTCTTGGACCCTTGATTCTCCATTCCGACCGGTCGAATAACGCTTGTCCGGTCGTCGTTTTGCACTCTTCGATTGCGTTCGGATTTTGCCCGACGGCGCCGATCGGAGCGGAATTATCCTTTTCTTTCAATCGTTCGTACACGAACAACCCGAGCGATCGCCAAACCGGCCCGCGGACTAATACGCTCACTCGTTAAGGTCTGTTAAGGAATTGCGCCTATCCTGTTCACTGCGGGTGCCTGCGTCGGGCGATCCGAAGCAGAGGTGCTACTTGAGGGACTATCGTGCGCTCTATCTTAGGCCTCACGTTCTGTACAGCGCTGGCGATTTCCAGTCCGGCCGCGGCTCAGGACGGCGAAACGACCCGGCCCCGGCTGACCCTCGGCCCGAACGCCGGGACGCTTGGCCTGGGCAGCGAGGCAGGCCTGCGCTTGAGCGATCACTTCGGCCTCCGCTTCGGCGCCAGCCATGCCCCTCTGGATGCGGTGCGCGAGCGCGTCGACACCGACATCGACGTCACGCCGACCGCGGCCGGCGCGGTGCTGGACTACTATCCGTTCCAGGGCGGCTTCCGGCTGAGCGGCGGTTTGCGGTACAACGCCGAGGGGCCGGACTCCGTAGTGCCGGCCGGCGGCCTCACGATTGGCGGCCTGCCCTTCACGCCCAGCCAAACCGGAATGCTGGGGAGCGGGTCCAATTTCGTGGGCTACGCGCCTTACGGCGGCGTCGGCTTGCAGAGCAGCTTCTGGGAAGGACGCCTCGAACTGGCCTTCGATCTCGGCGTGTACTACCAAGGCAACTCCCGTGCCGACCTGAATGGCGAAGGAACCTCTGGCGAAGCCAGCGCGGGCACGAGCCCGGCCTCGGGCAGCACCAGCCTCGAGGACGACCCGAATTTCCTGGGTTTCTATCCGATCGTCGGGTTCACGGCCAAATACCGGTTCTAACCGCCCTAGCTCGCGCCGTCCAGCCAGCGCTCGAGGAAACCTTCCAGCCACGCGGCCATGGCGGCGTCGTAAGTCCCGGAATCGGCCAGTTGGCGGTCGCGCGGATGGGCGCCGGGGTTGGCCAGCATTTGGCCGGCCTCGTTCATCCAGCGGGTCATGACCGCGGACGAGACCTCGGGATGGAACTGCAGGCCGAAGGCCCGCGGACCATAGCGGAAGGCCTGGTTCGGGAAGGTCTCGCCGGTCGCCAGCAGCTCGGCCCCCGCGGGCAGTTCGAAGCCTTCCTTGTGCCACTGATAGACGTGTAGTGGTCGATCCAGGAAACCGTCGGCCGCGGCCGTGGGCACGATCTGCACGAAGCCGATTTCGGACACCCCTTCGGGATGCGGCGCGACCTGGGCACCCAGCGCACGCGCCAGGATCTGGCTGCCCAGGCAGATACCGAGAAACGGCCTGCCGGTTTCCACCCAGCGGGCCACCCAGTCGATCTCCGCCCGCAGATAGGATCGGTCCTCGTCCTTGCTCAGGTCCTCGGCGCCGCCGTAGACCAACGCGGCCAAATGGTGGTCCGCCGGGTCCGGCAGCGTGTCGCCCTTGCCCGGAGACACCCATTCGACCCGATAGCCGCGTTCGGTCAGGATCCGCGAGGCGCGGTCGTCGCGGCAGCCGACCGGATGGTCGATCAGAATGATCGTTCCGCTCATGCCGGCGCCTCCGCCCGACGCGCCGCGAGGAAGGCCACCATGTGAAAGCGCGCCTGGGCCGGATGGTACTGTCGCTCCGGACCGACCGGACAGGCGCGCCGGGCCCGGCAGCCGAGCTCCAGGCAGTCGGCGCCGGCCGGTGCTGCGACGTGCCTGGCGCAGGCCGTAACGTCATATCCCTCGGTCGTGAAGGCGCCCACCGGGCAGCCCGTGAGGCAGGGCGTCGCGGCGCAGGTATCGCAGGGCCGCGGCCGCCGGCCCGGCGCCGGCAGCGCGATCTCACCGGCGAAGGCGAGCGCGCCCCGGTAGGCGTGCCACAGGCCGTGGTCGGGATGGATCAGCATGCCGAGCGGTGACTCGGCGACCGGCTCGGCGCGCTTGGCCCAGGCGACGAAGGGGCGGTATGGCGGTCGGCCGAAGGGGAACAGCGGCCGGGCGTCCAAGGCCTCGGCCAAGGCGCCGATCACGCGCTCGCTCCAACGGTTGAGCGGATCCGGCGCGCCGTCGCCGTATTCCGGCGCGGCGGCAAAGGCCGACCACAGGCCGGGACCGACGTTGCCGAGCACCACCAGGGTGCGCGCCGGCCGACCATCCGGGAGGCCGGGCACCGCATCCGCCGCTGTCGGGTGGAAGGCCCCGCGCAGCGTCAGGCCCTCGGCCGCCGCAGCTTGTTCGATGGTTGCGATATCCATGAACCAAGGCGATTAGCGCAGCGACGGCGGCGCGTCCAGTGCCGAGTTCACGTCCTCGGACCTTTGGGCGACGAACGGAACGCTCCCGGCCATGGCTTCCCCTCTATACCTTTGGTATTAGGCGGCCGGGCACATCTGGCTCGCCGGCAACAGGATCTTGAACCGCCTGCGCAGCTCGGCGTCCAGCTCTGGCGCGATTACCTGGGGCCAATGCTCGGCCAGCACCCGGCGGGCGTGGTCGCGCGCCGCCTCCCGAATATCCTGGCCGCCCTTGGCCTCCCAGTCGTCCCGCGAGTCCCGGTTCATCAGGCGTGGGTAGAGGTATTCGCTGTTCATCAACTCGAGGGTTTGGGCGTGACCTAGGAAGTGGCCGGGGCCTCTGCAAACCTCGTCGATCACGTCGAGCGACAAGCTCTCGTCGCTCACCTCGATGCCGCGCAGCATGCGCATGACCATGCCGTTGATGTCGTTGTCGATAACGTACTGCTCGTAGGCCACCGTCAGCAGCGATTCGAGAAAGCCCGCCGAGTGGTGGATGTAGTTGGCACCGGCCAGCGCCGCGGCCAGGCCCGTCAGGCCCTTTTCCGCGCCGGCCTGGGCATCGGGCAGCTTGGAATCGGAGATGCCCGACGAATTGTAGAGCGGCAGGCCGAGGTGTTGGGCGATCTGGGCGCAGGCCGCGTTCAATAGCGCGAACTCGGCCGAACCGCCGGTAAACGCCCCGGTGCGCAGGTCGGCCTGGGCCGGCACGCAACCCATGATCAGCGGGTGGCCGGGACTCAGGAGGTTCACGTAGATGATCCCGGACAGCTGTTCGGCGGTGATCTGCACCAGCGTGCCGGCCAGGGCCGCCGGCGAGGTGGCGCCGGCCTGGGGCGCCGAGGACAGCACGACGGGAAGGCGATGCGCGACCAATTCGTCCAGGATCGCGACCGTTTCCACGGCGTAGCGCAGCGGGCTGACCGTCCAGCAGGCGGAGAAGGAGACCAGCGCCCGCCGTTCGAGCGCCGCCACTCCGCCAGCCAGCAGCTCGGCCATCGCCCGCAGTTCGGCCACGTTCTCGGGCAGATAGGCGTTTGCCATGACGTGTTTGGTGGTCGACGCCAGGCAGGCATAGAACTGGTTGACGTCGATGTCCTCGGTGGCCAGATCGCGCGCGACCACCGGGCGCATGTAGAAATGGACGTGTTCGAGCGTGTCGCAGAGCCGACCGATGTGATAATTGTCGGCCAGCACCGACTCGCGCACGACGCCGTCCAGGCCGAGCACTTTCACCGCCTGCCCGCCGGTGCCCATGTAGACCTTGGCGCCGGCCAACTCCAGGTCCTGTCCCGGGTCGCGGGCGGCCAGACGCACCTTCCGGGCCGCCCGTTCGAGCCCCTGCTCGACCAGCTGGTGGCCGATGTGGACCCGGTTGGCGACCTCGTCGACGCG
>CAMYMY010000019.1 GCA_947259625.1 uncultured Kiloniellales bacterium
CAGCCGCTCCATGTCGGCGATCAGGTGCCCCGTCGTGTTGTCGGCGAGCTCTCCCAGCGGGGTCGAGCGGCCGGCGCCGCGCTGGTCGAAGACCACGATGCGGTAGTGCGCCGGGTCGAAAAAGCGGCGGTGGTCGGCCGAGGCGCCCGCGCCCGGACCGCCGTGCAGGAAGACGACGGGCCGGCCCGCCGGGTTGCCGGAGACCTCCCAGTAGACGGCGTGGCGCCCGTCCGGCTCCAGCCGGCCGGTCTGGCTGGGCTCGATCGGCGGAAACAGGTCCTCGGCGGCCATCGCGTCCTCCCGAAATTCGGCCGCTCCCCTATAGCGCAAGCACGGCGTCCCGCCAACGCCCTCTGGCCGCCGCTCCCACGGCTGCTCCCACCGCCTCTCCCGCCGGCGCGGTCTTCGTGCTAACCTCCGCCCGCCGGACCGGGCGAGGACAAGGGGCCGCATGCCGCGCTTTTCGATCAACGTCAGCTTCATGCTGCACGAGCACGCGTTCCTGGACCGCTTCGCGGCGGCGGCGGACCTGGGATTCGCCGGGGTCGACATCCAGTTCCCGTACGACCATCCGCCCGAGACGATCGCGCAAAGGGCCCGCTCGGCGGGCGTGGAGATCGTATTGCTCAATTTGCCGGCGGGCGACCTGGCGGCCGGGGAGCTCGGCATCGCGGCCCTGCCCGGGCGCGAGGCGGAGTTTCGCGCCGGGATCGACCGGGCACTCGCCTATTGCCGTGCGCTCGGCGCCGCCCACGTCAACGTGCTGGCCGGCCGCGCGCCCGAGGGCACCGATCCGGCGGCCTGCCGCGCCGTGTTGGCCGGTAACCTGCGCCTGGCCGCCGAGGCCTTCGCGCGCGAGGACGTCACCGTGATGGTCGAGCCGGCCAACGGGCGCGACAACCCGGGCTTCCTGCTCCAGACCACCGAGGACGCGCTCCAGGCGATCGACCGGGCCGGGACCGAGAACCTGAAACTGCAGTTCGACCTCTACCATCGCCAGGTCATGCAGGGCGACTTGATCCCGGCACTCGAGCGCCATCTGCCGTGCATCGCGCATGTCCAATTCGCCGACACCCCCGGCCGCCACGAGCCCGGCACCGGCGAGATCAACTTCGCCACCGTCTTCGCCGTGCTCGATACGCTGGGCTATGGCGGCTGGGTCGGCGCCGAATACCGCCCGACCGGCACGACCGCCGAAAGCCTCGACTGGTTCGCTCCCTGGCACACCCGCCGGATCTGAGCGCGTTGCGCGGGGATGCTCAGACGCTCTTGCCGCGTATCCCCTAGGGGCAACTGCCACTATGATGCGGCCATGCGGGTCTTGCTCGTCCAACTTCTGCTTTCACTTCTGGCGATCGTGCCCGCGGCGGCCCAGGTCGAAGCCGGGGCACCGGCCGGCGAGACCGCGCTGGCGACGGAGATCGTCGACGGCGACACCCTGGTGCTGGAAGACGGCCGGCAGGTGCGCCTGGTCGGCATCCAGGCGCCCAAGCTGCCTCTCGGCCGACCCAACTTCGAGACCTGGCCGCTCGCCGAGGAGGCCAAGGCGGCGCTCGGCGCGCTCGCCCTGGGGCGGCCGCTCAGGCTGGCCTACGGCGGGCGGCGCATGGACCGGCACGGCCGGCTGCTGGCCCATCTCTATGCACCCGAGGACGAGGGCGCGGAGCGCTGGATCCAGGGTGCGCTGCTGGAGCAGGGCATGGCGCGGGTCTACAGCTTCGCCGACAACCGCGCCCTGGTCACCGAGATGCTGGCGCTCGAGCGGGCCGCGCGGGCCGGCCGGCGCGGCATCTGGACGAACCCCTTCTATGCGGTCCGCGCCGCGGAGGCCGCCGGCGGGAACCTCGGCACCTTTCAGCTGGTCGAGGGCCGCGTCCTTGAGGCCGCGGTGGTGCGCGGGCGCGCCTATCTCAACTTCGGCGCCGACTGGCGCGAGGATTTCACGGTCACCCTGGCGCCCGAGGTGCGCCGCCGCTTCGAGGCCGAGGGCATCGACCCGCGCGACTACCAGGGGGCCCGTCTGCGGGTCAGGGGCTGGCTGAAGTCCTACAACGGTCCCATGATCGAAGTCACCCATTCGGAACAGATCGAGGTGCTCGCGCCATGACCGCTCGAAAATTCCACCGTGCCGCCGCGCTGATCCTGCTGCTGCCGGTCTTGGCCGCCTGCGCCGTGGCCCCGGCGACCGGGCGCACCATCTTTACCGGCGGGCTCACGCCCGAGAACGAGGCCAAATTGGGATTCCAGGAGAACAAGAAGGTCCTGAACGAGTTTGGCGGCGCCTACGACGACCCGGCCTTGGACCGCTACGTCTCCAGCCTGGGCAAGCTGCTCGCCCGCACTTCGGAAATGCCGGACCTCGCGTTCACCTTCACCGTGCTCGACTCGCCGATCGTCAACGCCTTCGCGTTGCCCGGCGGCTACGTCTACGTGACCCGCGGCCTGCTCGCGCTCGCCGACGACGAGGCCGAGCTGGCCGGCGTGCTGGCGCACGAGATCGGTCACGTCACCGCTCGCCACACCGCCGAACGCTATGGGCAGACCATTCTGGCTCAGGGTACCGCCCTGGGCGCAGGGCTGCTCCTGGGCGAGGCCGCGGGCGACCTCACAGGTGCGGGCGCGATGCTGTTCGTGCGCAGCTGGTCGCGCGACCAGGAACACGAGGCCGACCTGCTCGGCGTACGCTACCTGTCGCGTGTCGGCTACCGGCCTCAGGCCATGGCCAGCTTCCTGACCCGCCTTCAGGCGCACAGCCGCCTGGAGGCGGAGATCCAGGGCCGTCCCGGCAAGGCCGACGAGTTCAGCCTGCTGCAGACACATCCGCGCACGGCCGAGCGGATCGAGCTGGCGATCCGCGCGGCGGGCGCCAAGCCCGTGGCCGATCCGCTGGTCGCGCGCGACCTCTACCTCGGCAAGGTCGACGGCCTGCTGTACGGCGACGATCCGAAGCAGGGAGTCATTCAGGGCCGGCGGTTCCTGCACCCCGACCTCCGCTTCGCCTTCGAGGTGCCCGACGGCTTCCACCTGCTCAACGGCCCCGAGCAGGTGGCCGCACGGGGGCCGGAGGGCGCGGCCATCGTTTTCGACCGGGCGCCCAAAGGCGCAGGCGTCTCGATAACCGACTATCTCATCCGGGACTGGGCCAAGGACGCGACCCTTAGGGACGTGGAAGCGATCACCGTCAACAGCCTCGCCGCCGCCACTGGACGGACCAAGGTTCGCGGCAGGCAGGGGGCACTCGATTTCCGCTTGGTGGCCATCCAGGGCGAGGGAGAGTCGGTCTACCGCTTCCGCTTCGTGACACCGCCCAAGCTGACCGATGCCCTGGCCGAGGGATTCAAGCGCACGACCTACAGCTTCCACCGGCTGAGCCCGGGCGAGGCGGCGCAAATCAAACCGCGCCGGCTGCGCCTCTACCGCGTTCGGCCCGGGGACACGCCGAGCGGCATTTCCGGCCGCATGGCCTTCGAGAGCTACCGCCTCCAGCGCTTCCTGGTCCTGAACGGCCTTAACGAAAAGGGCCTGATCAGGCCCGGCCAGACCGTCAAGATCGTCACGGAATGAGTAGCGCGGCACCGCCCCCATCGACCGCGCCGCAACCCGGCACCGGCACAGAGGCCGACGGCGCAGAGGCGTCGCGATGGCGGCCGTCGATCGCGGCCGTTCTGACCTTCGGCTTCGGCTCGCTGGTGGTCGCGGCGGTGGCGGCGGTGATGTGGGTCTCGCTCGGCGCGGCGCGCGAGAACACGCGCCACCTGCTGCGCCGGACGGCCGAGCTGACTCTTGAATCGGTCATCGGGCGGATCGAACTGCACCTCGGCCCGGCCCGCCACGAGGTCGAATATCTGGCCGGCCTCATCGGCCGGGGCGAGCTCGATCCCGCCGACAGCGAACAGCTGGAGCAAGTGCTCATAGGCAGCCTGGCCGCAGCCCCGCAGGTTGCGGGAATCGCCTTCATTTCGGCGGACCTCACCTCGTTTCGGGTCGGCCGCCGCTACGGCGAGCTGCTCAGTCTCAGATCCGACTGGAGCAACCGTGCCGACATTCGGGATTGGCTCCCGACCATGCGGGACGAGACGGCGAGCATTTGGAGTCCGGTGCTGTGGATCCAGGATCTCAAGCTGCCGTCCGTGACCGTGAACCATCCGGTTCGGCGCGACGGCGAATTCCTCGGCGTCATGGCATCCGTGGTCTCGATCGGCGCGCTCTCCGAGTTTCTCGACGCCAACGACCGGGCCTTTGGCACCAACAGCTTCATTCTCTACGGCCGGGACCGTGTGCTGGCGCACCCCTCGTTGGCCGGCGGGACGCGCGGCCTGTCGGAGAACAAGCCGCTGCCCGCCCTGGGCGAGGTCAACGACCGGGTGCTGGCCGCGATCTGGAGCAAAAGCGTCGACGACATGCAGGCCTTCCTGGCCGACAGTCCGGTGCAAGGCCGGGTCGTCCAAGGGCCCGATGACGATTACATCTACCTGTATCGCCGGATCGAGAGTTTCGGGCCGGATCCTTGGTACGTCGGCGTCTACTTCCTGGAGGGTGAGGTCGATAATCCCTACCGGCGACTCTTCATAGCCGGGGCGATCGCGCTCGCCATCCTGCTCGTGGCGATCACCCTGGCACTGGTCTTGGGGCAGGCGATCGCACGACCGATCCGCCGCCTGGCAACGGCCTCATTGGCGATTAGAAACCTAGAGATGGCCAGCATCGGGCCACTCGAGCGCAGCCCCTTCCGGGAGCTGGACAGCATGGCGCAGGCCTACAATTCCATGCTGAGCGGCCTGCGCTGGTTCGAGACCTACGTGCCCAAGACCCTGGTCTTCCGGCTCATGCGCCTGGGCGACGCGACGACCCGCTCCGAAGAGCGTATGATCAGTGTCCTGTTTACGGATATCGCCGGGTTCTCGAGCCTGAGTGACCGGCTTACTCCCGCCGAGCTCGCCGCGTTCCTGAACACTCACTTCGCCCTGGTCGCGGCTCCCATAGATGCCGAGAACGGTACCTTGGACAAGTACATCGGCGACTCGGTCATGGCCTTCTGGGGGGCGCCGACGACGCAGCCGGACCACGCCAATCAGACCTGCCGCGCCGCGCTCGACATCGCCGCCGTGATCGCCGCCGACAACCGGAAGCGCCGCGCCGCGGGCGGCGAGCCGGTCCGCCTGAGAATCGGCATCCATTCCGGGCCCGCGGTGGTCGGCAACATCGGCGCGCCCGGGCGCGTCAACTACACGCTGATCGGCGACACGGTGAACGTCGCCCAGCGGCTTGAGGAGTTGGGCAAGAAGTTTGCCGTGGCCGAAGAGGACACGGTGATCCTGCTGAGCGGCGAGACCGCGGCCCTGCTCGGGCCCGGGTTCCGGCTGTCGGCTCTCGGGATGCACCAGCTGCGCGGGCGCATCAGCAAGACGGAAGTATTTCGCCTGACCGGCCAAGAGGGCCCGCCGAGCTCGGTCAGCTCCGACCAGCAGGCAAGCTGACCTATACCAAAGGTATTAACCCTCCAAGGTCTCGACGATCTTGCCGCCCGGCGTCACACAAGCCGCAAGGAGGGGGCCGCCGAAGCCGCAGCCGCCGTCAACGGTCGCGGTGTAGGCGGTGATTTTGAGCCCCGGATGATCCGGGTCGAACCCGCGCACGACGAGCCGGTAGGACCCGTAGGGCTCGGCGATGCGCGCGAAAGCGGCGCTGCTCCACCAGAAGCTGTCGCTCTGGGCCTCCAGCGGCCGGCTTGGATCGAGCCCGGTGTTGACGAAGAGCAAGGCACCGTCCTCGGTGAAGGCCGTGCGGCGCAGCGAAGCGAAGAGCTCGTTGTGACCCGGCCTGGCCTGCATGGCCTCGCGCAGGCTCCTGGTCCAGCGGGTCAGGCCGACCGCGCCGCCCAAGGCGTGGCGCCGGGCGTCGTCCACGGAACTGCCATAGGCCTCGAGGGTCGGGCCGATCCCCTGATCGAGCATCCACTCCAAGGTGCCCGCTGGATCGGTGGCGAACTGGATCTGCAACAGCTTCTGCCACATCTCCTCCTGGCGGCCGCGCAGATAGACCAGGTCGCAGGCAAAGCTGTGCCGACCGGCGAGAACGGCCGCGCGGAACCGCATCATGGCGGCGAGGGTTTCTGCGACCGCGGGCCCGTGGCCGACCATATTGCCCAGATAGACGATCCGGTCGCCGGGCGTCAGACGCGGCGCCAGCGCCCCGTGCAGCCGCTCCAGGCGCCGGGCCTCGCCATGCACCGAGGCCACCGCCCAGATCCGCCGGGCACCGCGCAGCTTAGAGAATTTGCGCCGATCGTTCATGGCGCGGCCCAAGGTCCCCTTCGGCCCGGTTGGCGGCTCATACCAAAGGTCTTTGATATCAGACCCGCATCGCCGATGCGGCGAGGTTCCCCGGCCGGCCCGGTTCCGGTCGGATCCGCCCGCATACGGACCCGGCCTCGGGATCACGCCGCTTTGAGCAGGCGTTCCAGCTTCTCGGCGGCGGCGTCCTCGTCGATCTTTTCGAGCGCCGCCAGCTCGCGCGCCAGCCGGTCGAGGGCGGCCTGGTACATTTGCCGCTCGCTGTAGGACTGGTCGGGCTGATCGTCGCCGCGGTGCAGGTCGCGCACCACTTCCGCGATCGACACCGGATCGCCGGAGTTGATCTTCGCCTCGTACTCCTGGGCCCGGCGGCTCCACATGGTGCGCTTGACCCGGCTGCGCCCCTTGAGCGTGGTCAGCGCGCTGTCCATGACCTTGCGGGTCGAGAGCTTGCGCAGCCCGGAATTCTCGGCCTTGCCGACCGGCACGCGCAAGGTCATACGGTCCTTGTCGAACTTGATGATGATCAGATCGAGGCTGATTCCCGAGATTTCCTGGGTCTCGACCCCGAGGACCTTGCCGACACCGTGGGTCGGATAGACGACAAAATCGCCTGCGCTGTAGTCGTCGTGTTTTGCTTTTGCCATGTGTCCGTTCTCTTGTTTTCGCACAATGTCTCCAACCCGACCGCCCGCTCGCGGACTTCGGCGCGACCCGACTTCGGTCCGCCACACACGAAGGGGGCCCTCAAGCGCCGCGGGCCCTGGCGACGCCCCTCTCTCGTATCGCTACGGCGAATTCGGGTGCTCCCGTTCAGCCTGCCTGCTGGTGTCTGCACCATGACACCCGACCGCCCGTGAACACCCCGTTTTGAGCCTATATATATACAATTTTTTAGCCTCAAACACAACGTCTGCAACGCAGCCGGATCCGCCGCCGAAAGGCGGCGGGTGTGCGTTTCCACTGGTTCGAGGACGCTTTACAACCCCGGGGGCAAGGAGGCAAATTCGATTCTACCGAAACTGGCTTCTGAAGATTAAAAGTTGTTCTTAGCCCTGGTCGCTGCTACCTGGGTTAGAGCTAAAGAGCTTGTTGTACTTGTCCGCCATGCCTCGGTATTCCTCGGCGTCCGCTGGCGGTTCGCCCTTGCGCGATATGTTGGGCCAGGTCTCGCTGTACTCGCGGTTCAGCTCCAGCCACTGCTCGGCCTGGGGGTCGGTGTCGGGCAGGATGGCCTCCGGCGGGCATTCCGGTTCGCAGACGCCGCAGTCGATGCATTCGTCGGGATGGATGACCAGCATGTTCTCGCCCTCGTAGAAGCAATCCACGGGGCATACCTCGACACAGTCCATGTACTTGCATCGGATACAGGCTTCGGTGACGATGTAGGTCATTTCCTCGTATTCCTCCTCCGGCGGTGCGGCCGCTGTTCCGCCGCCCTCGCTGCCGCTGTTTTATGCCTCCAGGCCGAGGCGTGCCAAGGCCCGTTTGCGCGCCTCCCCACTATCCCGGTCCGACACATGGATTAATCCTGAAATTCGCCGCATCAGGTTGGCCTCGTAGTCGTCCAGCCGACCATCCGCGTACACGACCTGCCACAGCATTTCCATCAACTCGACCCTCTCCTCCTGGGCGAAGCCGTCGTTGACCACGCGGGTGAAACCGAACAGCTGGGCCGAGTCCGCAACCCTTTTTCCGGCGGTTTCCGTAAGATTTTCGGTTTCGGCGTCGCTCAGGTCGAAGCGCGCCTTCAACAGCTCCGCGATCTTGGCCCTCTCGCCGGCGTCGAAACAGTCGTCCATCAACGCCGCCTCGACCAACAGCGCGGCCACCGCAGTCCGGCGTTCTTCCTCGCCGCCAAGCGCTTGCGCCACCTGTTTGTGGCCGGAACCGAGCAACAGGGCCTTGATGCGGTGGATCATCGCTCTGCCTATCATGGTGCCCCGGGCCGGTTCAACCCCAGCCTTTCTTGGGGTAAGAGCGCCTTGTGGGGGCGGGCCGGTCCGCTTAACCTCATGCCATGACCCGGCCGCCGCCCGAGGAGACTTGGCCACCACCCACGGAGACGCCAGAAGCGGACCCCCGCCTCTTCGCGCCCGCCACGCAACGCAACCGCGAACCGATCCTCGAGGTGTTGTCCAGAGTGTTACCGGGCGAGGGACTGGTGCTCGAGGTGGCCAGCGGTACGGGCGAGCACGCCCTCTGGTTCGCCCAGCACCTGCGCCCGTTGTAATGGCAACCCAGCGACCCGGATCCCTCGATGCGACGAAGCATCGCGGTCCATGCGGAGGGTGCCGGCGTCCGGACGCTGAAACCGCCGCTCGACCTCGACGTGATCCGGCAACCCTGGCCGATCGAACGGGCCGACGCGGTGGTCTGCATCAACATGATCCACATCGCCCCCTGGTCGGCGGCCGAGGGCCTGATGGCCGGTGCCGGCAGCCTCCTTCCGCCGGCGGGCGTGCTCTATCTCTACGGCCCCTACCGGCGCGACGGCCGCCACACCGCGCCCAGCAACGCCGAGTTCGACGAAAGCCTGCGCAGCCGAAACCCAGACTGGGGCCTGCGCGACCTCGAGGCGGTGGCCGAGCTGGCCGGCCGCCAGGGCTTGGAGCTCCGCGAGGTGATCGAGATGCCGACCAACAACCTTTCCGTGGTCTTCGTCAGGTCCTAGTCCGGCGACTCTACGGCTCGCCGACCAAGCGATCGACGGCCCGGCGGTCCTTCTTGGTCGGGCGGCCGGTGCCCGGCGCACGCCCGGGGGCAGATCGGCGCGGCAGGCGATTGGCCGCTTCGGGCGGTTTCAAGTCCTCGTACAACGCGCGCGCTTCCGGGGCGGGGCCGCGCCGGGTGGCCAGGGCCAGCACCTTGACGACCCGGATATGCCGGGCCTGCGTGAAGGTCAGGACGTCGCCCACCTTCACCTTGCTGTGCGCCTTGGAGACACCGTTGCCGCCGATCCGCACCTGGCCGCCATTGCAGACCCTGGTCGCAAGGCTGCGCGTCTTGAAGAAGCGCGCGTACCACAGCCACTTGTCGGCCCGGAGGCCCTCGTCGCTCATGGCTCGATTTTGAGGTCGCGGAGCTTAGCAAAGGGTGAATCCGCCTGCGCGGGCCTGCGCCGCGCCCCGGTGCCCTTGCCACCGCCCCGGGGCAGTCCCGTAGCGCCCTTGCGCCCACCCCCCTGAGGGGCGCCCGCACGTCGCGGCATGAAGCTGAGACCCGTTTCGTCGCTCTCGGCCCGATAGCCCAGCGCCGCCAGCGCCAGGGCGAGGTCCTCCGCGCTGCCGCCGACCAGCCGCCGCAACGCGGGGGTCGCGCCGAAGCTGCCCTGCGCGGCCAGCTTGCGGGCCGCCGCCGCCAGCCGCTCCAGCGCGTCGGCCCGGACCGCCAGAACCCGTTCGCCCTCGGCGAAGCGGCGGTAGCCGATGGCCAGGTAGAAGGCCTCCTCCTGCGCCCCCAGGGTTCCCTCGGCGCCGGCCGGCCGAAAGGACAGCGCTCCTCCCGAAGGCGGCATCGCCGGCGCGGCCTGCCCCGCGTGCGCCGCCCAGAGCCATCCCTTGAGCCGCGCCGCGCGCGGGCGCAACAGCGCCGGATAGAATACGCTGGCGGCGCCGAGCCGCACGCCCAGGCCGGCCAAGACCTTGCGGTCGGCCTTGGTCAGACCGGCGATCTGCGCGGCAAGGACGGCGCGCGGCAGAACCCCCAGGGCCTCGGTCAGCTGGAATACCAGGCCGCGCACCGCGGCGCCGGCCTCGGTCTCGACGGCGCGGAACAGCGGCCGGAGCCGGGCCCGCAGATAGCGCTCGAGCCAGACCGTCAAACGCTTGCGCAGGCGCTCGCGCTGGGCACCGTCCAGGAATTCGCTGGCCAGCGGCTCGACCCGGGGCGCCAATGCGGTTGCACCCGCCGCGAGGCGCGCCACGGCCTGACTCCGCCAGGCAATCCGGCCGTCCGGCTGCAGCGCAAAGGCCTCGTCGCCGGCATCTTCGAGCCGGCGCACGCGCGCGGGAATCTCGCTTGCAAGAGCGCGCCTCGCGGCGGTCAGCAGGGCCTTGGCGTCGCCGCTGCCGGCGGCCTCGTCCAGGGCGAAACAAAAGCCTTCGAGACGGCCCACGAACTCACCCTCGACCAGCACTTCGCCGGTCTGACGGACGGCGCCGAGCAGCGCGTCGCCATCCTTCAGGCGGCGCACCAGAACGGCCGCCCGCCGGTCGACGAAGCGCTGGGTCAGGCGTTCGTGCAGGGCGTCGGACAGTCGGTCCTCGATGGCCCGGGTGCGGCCCTGCCAGTGGGCGGCGTCCTCCAGCCAATCTCCGCGATGGGCGACATAGGTCCAGGTCCGCACGTGCGCGATGCGCGCCACCAAGGCGTCGATATCGCCCTCGGCCCGATCGATGCGGACGATCTGGCCGTCGACCCAGTCGTCCGGCAGGCGCCCCCGGCCGGCCATCAGGTGGCGGTAGATACGACGCAACAGGCCGGCGTGCTGGTCCGAGAGGGTCTTGCGGAAATCGGGAATCCGGCAGACCTCCCAGAGCAGCGCGACCGCCGCCGGCGTCGTGGCGAGCTGCGCGATTTCCGCGTCGCCGGCCAGCGCGGCCAAGGCCAAATGGTCGTCGGCCTCGCGGGCGCGGACCAGTTCGGGCATCGGCGGGTTGCGCTCGAGGCTCTTGAGCAGGGCGCCGGGCGAGTGAAAGTCGAGCCGGCGGTGGCGCCAGAAGACGAAATGCAGCGGGTCGAAGCGATGGGCCTCGACCGCCTCCACCAGGTCCTGCTCCATGGGCCCCAGCTCGTCCGTCGAGCCGAAGGTGCCGTCGTTCATGTGCCGCCCGGCACGCCCGGCGATCTGGCCGACCTCGGCCGGGGTGAGGCGCCTGGGCAGGCGGCCGTCGAACTTTCTGAGCCGGCTGAAGGCGACGTGGTCCAGGCTCAGGTTGAGGCCCATGCCGATGGCGTCGGTGGCGACCAGGTAATCGACCTCGCCGGCCTCGAACAGCGCCACCTGGGCGTTGCGGGTGCGCGGGCTGAGTGCGCCCAGGACGACGGCGGTGCCGCCGCGCTGCCGCCGCACCATCTCGGCCAGGGCATAGACCTCGGCGGCGGAAAAGGCCACGACCGCCGAGCGCGGCGGCAGGCGCGTGAGCTTTTTCGGGCCGCTGTAGCTCAGCGTCGAAAAGCGCGGCCGGGAGAGGATTTCGGCCTCCGGCACCAGCTTCTGCAGCACAGGACGGACGGTATCGGCGCCCAGCAACATGGTCTCCTCGCTGCCGCGCGCATGCAGCAGGCGGTCGGTGAAGACGTGGCCGCGCTCGGGATCGGCCGCGAGCTGGACTTCGTCGACCGCCAGGAACTCGACCGCCCGGTCGAGCGGCATGGCTTCCACCGTACAGCAGAAATAGCGTGCGTTCTGCGGCACGATCTTTTCTTCGCCGGTCACCAGCGCCACCGCGTTGCGGCCCTTGAGCTTGACCGCGCGGTCGTAGTTCTCGCGCGCCAGCAGACGCAGCGGGAAGCCGATCATGCCGCTGCGGTAGCCCAGCATGCGCTCGATCGCCAGATAGGTTTTGCCCGTATTCGTGGGGCCGAGCACGGCGGTGACCCGGCCTTGGCGCGAAGACCTCATGGCTGAAAGAATCGGCCTTGCGGCGCCCGGTTGCAAGCGCTGTTCAATGCCCGCCGGGCCGATCCTTGCCTTCGACCAGCGGCACGAAGGCGACCGGCAGGATGCTGCGCTCCGACGTCCGGCCTTCGGCGTCCTTGGTGATCACCAGCAGCTCCTGCTCGGGGCCGAACCGAAACAGGCCGCGCCGCGCGCCGCCGCGCTCGACCGGAATCACCAGGCGCCCGCCCGGTGCCAGCTGGTCGAGCAGCGCGGGCGGCACCCGCGCGAAGGCGGCCGCCGTCACCACGATCGCCTCGTAGGGCGCGTCCGGCAGCCAGCCCCTGGCGCCGTCGCCCTGGTGCACCTCGACCCGGTGGTAGCCGAGCCTCTCCAGGCGCCGCGCCGCGCCCTCGGCCAGTTCCGGCACCAGCTCGACAGAGGTGACCCGAGCGCCTAGCTCGCCGAGCACGGCCGCTTGGTAGCCGCAGCCCGTGCCGACCTCGAGCACCCGTGTGCCCGGTCCGGCCGCCGAGAGGTCGGTCATGACGGCGACCATGTAGGGCTGCGATATGGTCTGGCCGTGGCCGATCGGCAGCGGCCGGTTCTCATAGGCGAAGAGCCGCTGCGCACCAGCCACGAATTCGTGGCGCGGCACCTTCGCCATGGCCTCCATCACGCGTGGGTCGAGCGCCCGCTTGCCAAGCCAATCGCCGGTTTCGGCCACCTCCTCGGCGATGGTCCGTATCAGGGCGCGGCGCGCCTGCTCGGCCCAATCGTCGCCCTTGGTCATGGCCGAATCCTCCCGCGGCGGTCGACTGTAGGGGTTGCACGCAGCGACACCTCACCACATATCAGGCGCGGTTGCGCGTGATCGTGCCGCGAGCGGGCGACGTTACCGCCCAAACATATCGATATTGACAAGGTCGCCATGTCCGAAGAGAAGCTCAGCTTTCAAGCCGAGGTCAGCCGGCTCCTCGACATCGTCGCCAACTCGCTCTATTCCAACAAGGAAATCTTTCTGCGCGAACTGATTTCCAATGCCTCGGACGCCTGCGACCGCCTGCGTTATGCCGCGATCACGCGGCCCGACCTGAGCGCCGAGGATTCCGACTTCAGGATCACCCTGGCACCGGACAAGAAGGCGAAAAGCCTGACTGTCGCCGACAACGGCATCGGCATGAACCGCGACGATCTGGTCGCCAACCTTGGCACGATCGCGCGCTCGGGAACCGCGGCCTTCGTGGAGGAGATCGAGAAGACCGAGGGCAGCTTCGGCCTGATCGGCCAGTTCGGGGTCGGCTTCTATTCGGCCTTCATGGTCGCCGACCGGGTCGAGGTATCGAGCCGCAAGGCAGGGGACGTGCAGGGCTGGCGCTGGGTCTCGGACGGCAAGGGCGAGTTCACGGTGACCGCCACGGAGGACGCGCCGGCGCGCGGCACGCGGGTCACGCTGTACCTGCGCAAGGACGCAAAGGAGTTCCTCGAGGCCGCGCGTTTGCGCCAGATCGTCACGACCTACTCGGACCACATCGCGATCCCGATCCTGCTCGAGCCCGAGGCCGGTGTCAGCACGGACGGCGGGGCCGAGCGCGTGAACAGCGCCGCCGCGATCTGGACCCGGCCAAAGTCCGAGATCACCGACGAGCAGTACAAGGAGTTCTACCACCACGTCGGCCACGGTTTCGACGAGCCCTGGCTCAAGCTGCACTTCAAGGCCGAGGGCGTGATCGAGTACACCGGACTGCTGTTCGTCCCCTCGACCAAACCCTTCGACCTGTTCGACCCGACCCGCAAGCATCGGGTCAAGCTCTATGTCAAGCGGGTGTTCATCACCGACAATTGCGAGGAGTTGCTGCCGCCCTACCTGCGTTTTCTGCGCGGCGTGATCGACACAGAGGACCTGCCGCTCAACATCAGCCGCGAGATGCTGCAGCACAACCCCATGATCGCCAAGATCCGCAACGCGGTGGTCAAGAGGGTGCTGGGCGAGCTGAAGAAGAAGGCGCAAAAGGCGCCGGATGACTATGCCACGTTTTGGAATAATTTCGGCGCCGTGCTCAAGGAGGGCCTCTACGAAGACTCCGGCCAGCGCGAGGCGCTATTGGGCCTCGCCCGGTTCCGCTCGACCGGCGGCGACGGTCTGGTGAGCCTGGCCGACTATCTCGGCCGCATGAAAGAGGGCCAGGAGTCGATCTTCTACATCACCGGCGACGAGTTTGACAGCCTGGCCAAGAGCCCTCAACTCGAGGGCTTTGCCGCCAAGGACATCGAGGTGCTGCTGCTGACCGACCCGGTGGACGAGTTCTGGCTGCCCGCGGTGGGCGCCTTCGAGACCAAGCCCTTCAAGTCTGTCACGCGCGGCGGCGCCGATCTCGGCAAGATCAAGGCGGCCGGTGACACGGCGGCGGACACGGCGGCCGACGGCGAGGATCAGGAAAAGGCGGCCGGGCTGAACGCGCTGCTCGCCTTCGTCAAGCTGACCCTCAAGGACGAGGTCAAGGACGTGCGCGGCTCCGAGCGCCTGACAGAGAGCGCGGTCTGCCTGGTCGCCGACGAGGGCGATCTGGACATACACCTGGAACGGATTCTGAAACAGCACGGCCAGCTTGACGCAGCCGCGCACCGCATCCTGGAGGTCAACCCCAAGCACCCGCTGATCCGGCGTCTATCCGAGCGGGTCGGCGAAAGCGGCGCCGGCGAAGACCTGGAGGCGGCCGCGCGCCTGCTGCTCGACCAGGCCCGCATCCTGGAGGGCGAGCCGCTGGCAGACCCGGCCGGCTTCGCCAAACGCATGTCCGAGATGATGGCCAGAGGCCTGAGCGAGTAGCGGGACGGCCGTGCCGGTCGCGCCCCTCGGCGTTCCCGGGTCCGTGGCAGGCTTCGAATTCCGGGTCGACGCGGCCTACTGGCGCAGCGTCTCAAGCGGGATCGCGGCGGCGCCCAACACCGGTCCGGCCGGCGCATGCTGCACGATGACGGCACAGCCGTCGCGACCTTGGGCAGCGGCAGCGGCCATGTCGAAGGGGATCTCCAGACGCTCGCCGTGCCAGGTGCCGATCCGGCTTAGCTCCCGCACCACGTTGTAATTGTGCAGCTTGCGCCCGGCGTTCTCGCCGCGCGGCACGCTGGTCTCGTGGTTCCGGTCGTAGACCGCGAGCCAGACCGCCGCGCCCCCCTCGGGAGCGTGTCCGGCGGGAACTACGATCTTGCCGCCGTCCGCGCGCTCGAACCGGACCTGAAGGGCCTTGCGCCCGACGGCCGCCGTATCGATCGCCCGCAGCACTTCGTTCCGCCGCAGACCCGCCACGTCCGCGCGACCGTCGATGACCATTTGCGGCGTGTAGACGTAACGCAGCCCCAGCCCCTCAACGTAGCCGCGCTGCCGCGCGGTCGCCTGCGGGGTGGCATAGGGATCCTTCCAGCCAATGTAGTCCCAGTAGTCGACGTGCAGCGATAGCGCGATGATCCCGGGCCGCTCGGCCAACTCGCCCAGGAACTCGTCGGCCGGCGGACAGGAGTTGCAACCCTGCGAGGTAAACAACTCAACCACAACCGGCGCGCGCGGGGAACCCGGTGTCACTCCGACCTCGGCAACCGCCCTCTTGGGGAGGCTCCAATCGGGGCCAAACACCACTGCCGCCGCCAAGACGGTGGCGGCCGCGAAGGTCCAGTGTCGCAATCTCGCCATCCGGGAAACCTAACGACGCCCCCCCTCACGTGCGAATCACTTTCGGGTGAGAGCCGACGGCCCTGGATCAAGCCCCCGCGGCGGTAACCTTAACGTCCACCTCCATGTCTATGAAGTCCTCGGGCGCGCCGAGGTAGCCGCCTTGAAGGGGCACCGCCTGGGCCGGGTCGCGCGCCACGGCGACCCGGATCAGGTTGGCGCCACCGACCAACCCGTTGGTCGGGTCGAACTCGACCCAGCCGGCCCCGGGCAGGTAGACCTGGACCCAGGCGTGGGTCGCACCGCCGCCCTGGATGCCGGCCGCCGCGGGGCCGCCTTCGGCGGCCGGCGGGTCGAGCACCGGCTCGTAGAGGTAGCCGGAGACGAAGCGCGCCGCCAGCCCCAGCGAACGCACCGCCTCCATCATGAAGAGCGCCAGGTCGCGGCAGGTCCCGCTGCCGTGCTCGAGGGTCTCGATCGGGCTGCGCGTCCCGATCGCATAGCGGGTCTGATAAGTAAAACTATGGTTGATCGCGCGGGTGATGCGCCCGAGCAGGTCGGCGGTGTCGGTTTCGCCGTTGTCCTGCAGGAAGTCCTTGACCCAGGCGTCGACCCGCCGGTCCGGGTCGGGGTAATGGCGCTCCATGGTGCGGCCGAGATCGGGCACCTCGTCGCTCGAGTAGCTGAAGGGATAGGTCCGGGCGGTAGGCTCGAGCAGGAATTCGGGGTAATCGAGGCCATAGTGCTCGATCTCGATCTCGCTCTCGAAGCGCAGCTCCGTGGCCTGGTCCCGGAAGCCGGCGATCGCGATGGAATTGGAGAAGACGTCGTGCAGCCAGCGCACCTCGGCGGCGGGCTCGATCGTGAGCAAAGTGCGAATCAGGCGCAGGTCATGGGAATCGCGCGGCCGGAACATCAGGCGGTGCTCGCCGAAGCCGACCGGCCGGCGATAGCGGTAGAGCGTGACGTGGCGGACCGTCAGCCGGGTCATGGCGATACACGAACCTCCTGGGCAAGGCAGCGCGGCAGTCTACCGGAAAGCGCGGAACGGCTACAGGATATTGTGGCCGCGGACGCAGCCGCCCCAAGTGACAAGCGAGAGCGGCCCGCCTATTCTCGCCTTCCCGCCTCAGAGGATGTGAACAGCGCCGATGATCTACCTGCTGCGCCACGGCGAGACGATCTGGAACGTCGAGCGCCGCCTGCAGGGCCGGAAGGATTCTCCTCTGACCCTGCGCGGCATCTCGCAGGCCCGGGCCGTCGCCGGCCTGCTGCGCGACCTGATCGACGACCTCTCGACATTTACCGTCGTCGCCAGCCCGCTCGCCCGGACCTGGCAGACCGCGGTCATCGTCAGCCAGTCGCTCGGCCTCGACTGCCGCGCGATCCGTTTCGAGCCGCGCCTCCAGGAGCATCACTTCGGCCTCTGGGAAAGCCTGACCTGGGAGGAAATCGAGGCGCGCTTCCCGGACCTCTGGGAGCAGCGGCGGGCCGACAAATGGGCCTTCGAGGCGCCTGGCGGCGAGAGCTACGCCCGGGTCGCGGCGCGGGTGCGCAGCTGGCTCGACGAGCAGAGCGCCGACTCCCGACTCATCGTGGTCGGCCATGGCCTGGCCGGCCGCGTGCTGCGCGGCCTCTATGGAAGCCTGCCGCAGGCGGAAGTCATGGAAATGCTGGAGCCGCAGGGCTCTCTCTACCGTCTGGCCGAGGGCACCATCGCGGCCTTCCAGGCCGAGCCGGACTAGGCGAGCGCGCCGGCAAGAGGCCGATGATCTACCTGCTGCGCCACGGCGAGACGGTCGCGAATCGGGAAGGCCGGCTGCAAGGCCGAAGCGACGCGCCCCTGACCCTAAACGGGGTCGCGCAGGTCCGCGCGATCGGGGCGCTGCTGCGCGAGCAGGTCGCCGAGCCGTCGGGCTTCTCCGTCGTGAGCTCGCCGCTCGGCCGGGCACGGCGGAGCGCGGCCATCGTATGCCAGGCGCTGGGCCTCGACCCCCGGACGGTGACCTGCGATCCGCGGCTCGCCGAAATCAGCTTCGGCGCCTGGGACAGGCTGACGGTCCCCGAGGTCGAGGCCGCCGCTCCCGGCGCCTGGGCGCGCCGCGAGGCCGACCGCTGGACCTTCGCCGCGCCGGGTGGCGAAAGCTACGCCCTGCTGGCGGCGCGCGTCGGCGAGTGGCAAAAGACACAGCCGGTGGAGGCCCGCCTGATCGTGGTCTGCCATGGCGCGGTCTCGCGGGTGATGCGCGGCCTCTACGCCGGCCTGCCACCGGCCGAATGCGTCAAACTGACGCAGAACCAGACCAACCTCTACCGCCTGAGCGGCGGCCGGATCGAGACCCTGAAGGCGCGCCTCGACCCTGAAGCGTGGCCTCCCTAGGCCGCCTTCAACAGGTTCCGCAGCACATAGTGCAGGATGCCGCCGTGGCGGAAGTATTCCACTTCGTCGGCGGTGTCGATGCGGCAGGTCAGCGGGATTTCCTCGGAGGTGCCGTCCGGGCGGTGGATGCGCAGGGTGACATCCATGCCCGGCGTGATACCGCCTTCAATGCCCTCGATGTCGAAGGTCTCCTCGCCGCCGAGCGCCAGTGCCTGCCCCTCCTTGAACTGCAGCGGCAGTACGCCCATGCCGACCAGGTTGGAGCGGTGGATGCGCTCGAAGCTCTGGACGATGACCGCCTTGACTCCTAGCAGGCGCGTGCCCTTGGCCGCCCAGTCGCGCGACGAGCCGGTGCCGTACTCCTTGCCGCCGATCACCACCAGCGGCACGCCCTCGGCCTGGTATTTCATGGCCGCGTCGTAGATCGGCATGACCTCGCCCGAGGGCTGGTGCTTGGTCACGCCGCCCTCCGTGCCCGGCACCATCATGTTGCGGATGCGGATGTTGGCGAAGGTGCCGCGCATCATGACCTCGTGGTTGCCGCGGCGCGAGCCGTAGGAGTTGAAGTCGAGCGGCCGGACCTGGTGCGAGATCAAGTACTCGCCC